>NZ_JABEMA010000539.1 GCF_013004605.1 Pseudokineococcus marinus | reverse complement strand
GACGACGAGGACGGCGCCGCCGGCACCGGTCGGCGCGGCCCGGCTCACGAGACCGGCGCCCCGCCTCAGGCGCCCGCCCCCGGGCCCCCACCAGGCGGTGACGACCCCCGCCGTCGCCCCCGCGGCCAGCGTCACCGGGTCGCCCGGGACCACGGCGGCCCCCTCGAGGAGCACCCCGGTGAGGAAGACGACGGCGGCGGCCACGGCGAGCGGCAGCACCAGCTGCAGCGCCGCGGGGACCAGCGCGCCGATCAGCGGCAGGGGCGAGCGCAGGACCGCCAGCGGGACGTCGCCGCGCCGGGGCCCGACGAGCTCGCGCCGCCGGGACACCCAGCGCTGGCTGCGATCGACCACCCTCGCCACGACGACGACGACGGCGGCGACGAGGACGCCCACGGCCGGCAGGAGCGCCGTGACGGCGACGAGCGCCGCGGCCCAGGCGGCGCGCAGGCCCGGGCGGTCCGGGCGCCGCACCGGCGGCTCGCCCAGGGGCGGCAGGGGTGCGGGGGTGCCCACCCCGTCGTACCCCCGGCCGTGCCCCCCGTCGTGCCCCCAGTCGTGCCCCGGGTCGTACGCCCGGTCGTACCCGTGGTCGTACGACCGCTCGTACCCGTGGACGCTCCCCCGCTCGTGGCCGGCTCCCCGCCCGCGGTCGGGCGGCCACGCCGCGGGGGCTGCCCACGGGTTCGCAGCCGGTGCCCGCACCGCCTGGGGCTGCTCCGCCTCGGCCCAGGGCGCCTCGCTCCAGGCCGTCCGGGCCCCCGACTCGTAGGGGGCCGACTCGTGGGGGGCCGACTCCGTCCGGCTCGCCCCCACGGGGCCGTGGCCCCAGGGGTCGGGACGACCCGCCGGGGCCGGCTCCGCGGTGCTCGAGCGGGGCAGGGCGCTCGTCGGGCGCGCGCTCATCGCCGCGGTGCGCTCCTCCGCCTCCCCGGTCCCCCGCGGCGACCCGGCGGAGCCCCGACCCGCGGCCGGGAGGGCCGTCGTGCTGACGTCGTCCTGCGCGACGAGCCCCTCGTCGTCCTCGTCCCAGGGCCCCTCGTCGGTCTCGTCCCAGGGCCCCTCGTCGCCCTCGTCCCAGGGCCCCTCGTCGTCGCCCTCGTCCCAGGGCCCCTCCTCCTCGCCGACGGCCGGCGGGGCGGGCACCGCCGTCGTGGCCGCCGAGCGGGGGTCGACGCCGTCGGCGCCGTCCGCGAGCGCTGCGTCGTCGAGGTCGTCGTCGGGGTCGGCCCCCGACGGCGCGCCGGCGCCCCGGTCGGCCACGGCG
>NZ_JABEMA010000538.1 GCF_013004605.1 Pseudokineococcus marinus | reverse complement strand
CTCACCGGAGGCGCCCGAGGGGCAGTCCCGCTGGACCGGGCAGGCGCCGCACGCCGGGCGCCGGGCGTGGCAGGTGCGGCGCCCGTGGAAGATCAGGCGGTGGGAGAGCAGGGTGAGGTCGCGCCGCTCGAAGAGGGCGTCGACGTCGCGCTCGACCGCCACCGGGTCGGTCTCCTCCGTCCACCCGAGCCGCCGGGCGAGGCGGCCGACGTGCGTGTCGACGGTGGTGCCGGGCACGCCGAAGGCGTCGCCGAGGACGACGTTCGCCGTCTTGCGCCCGACGCCCGGGAGGGTCACCAGCTCCTCGAGCCGGGCGGGCACGCGCCCGTCGTGCTCGACGACGAGCTGGTCGGCCAGGCGCAGCAGGGTGCCGGCCTTGGCCCGGTAGAAGCCCGTCGGCCGCAGCACCGCCTCGAGCTCGGCGCGGTCGGCCCCCGCGAGCGACGCCGGGTCGGGCCAGCGCGCGAAGAGGGACGGCGTCACCCCGTTGACGCGCTGGTCGGTCGTCTGCGCCGAGAGCACCGTGGCGACGAGGAGCTCGAAGGGCGAGGAGAAGTCCAGCTCGCACCGCGCGTCCGGGTACCGCTCCGCCAGCGCGCGGTGCACGCGGCGGGCGCGGCGCACGAGCGCCAGCCGCGACCCCGGCCCTGACGTCGCCCCGGGGGTGCGGCGCGGCGGCGCGGGGGCGACGGGCGAGGCGGCGGGCGGGAGCACGCGACGACGATAGGCACGCCCCCTGACGGCGCACTGGGAGCGGGCCCTCCTCCGGCCCTGCGGGGCGCTTCGCCCGCGTGCCGCCGACCGCGTCGCACGGGTGAGAGCGCGGCGACCGGTGCCCGGGGCGCTCAAGGGCGCTCAGCCCGCCGACGAACCACTGGCATGGACGACGACCTGGACGAGCTGAGGCGCCTGCGCGCCGGGCTCGTGGCGCGCTCGGAGCGGCTGCGCC
This sequence comes from Pseudokineococcus marinus, assembly GCF_013004605.1. Lineage (GTDB taxonomy): Bacteria > Actinomycetota > Actinomycetes > Actinomycetales > Quadrisphaeraceae > Pseudokineococcus > Pseudokineococcus marinus. The sequence goes on along the minus strand of NZ_JABEMA010000538.1, from coordinate 275 downwards.
TGTGGTCGCGCCTCGTGCGGGCCCGCACCGACCTGCTGACCGCCCGCCTGTGCCCGCCCTCGACCCCGGAGGAGCTCCGCGAGGACGGGCTGGCCGAGATCGCCGACCTCGTCCTCGGCTCGGCGCCCGCCCCGGGCGGCGGCGAGGACCCGGCGGCCGCGCTCGTCGACCTCCGCCGGGCCCGCCACGACCTGGCGCGCCGCCGCGAGCACCTCGACGACCTCGTCTGCTGGGCCACCGCCGAGCTGCTGCTGGCGGCGGCCGCGCCGGGCGCC
>NZ_JABEMA010000537.1 GCF_013004605.1 Pseudokineococcus marinus | reverse complement strand
GGTGCTCTCGCTCGTCGGGACGGGCGCCACGCTCGCCGAGGCGCGCGCCGCGGCGGCGGCCGCCGTGGCCGAGGTGGGCCTCGACGGCGGGCAGCACCGGGGGGACATCGCCGTGGGGGCGGACCAGGGGGTGCGCGCGTGAGCGCCGCCGCCCCCGCGCCCGCCCCGGGCCCCGCCCCCGTGCCGCCCGAGCTGCCCGGCTGGCGCCACGTGCGCTCGGGCAAGGTGCGCGACCTCTACGAGCCCGCGTCCGCCGCTCCGGGCGAGGGGGACCTCCTCGTCGTCGCGAGCGACCGCGTCAGCGCCTTCGACCACGTGCTCGCCACGCCCGTCCCCGACAAGGGCGCCGTGCTGACGGCCCTGTCGCTGTGGTGGTTCGAGCGGCTCGCCGAGGCCGGGCTCGGCGTGCCGGACCACGTCCTGTCCGCCGAGGTCGGCCCCGACGACGCCTCGTCCGGCGTGCCCGCGGACGTCGCCGGCCGCGCCGTCCGGTGCCGGCGCCTGGCCATGCTGCCCGTGGAGTGCGTGGCCCGCGGCTACCTCACGGGCTCCGGCCTCGCGGACTACCGGGCCACGGGCGCCGTCTGCGGCGTGGAGCTGCCCGACGGGCTCGAGGACGGCTCGCGCCTGCACCGCCCCGTCTTCACCCCGGCGACCAAGGCCGACGTGGGCCACGACGAGAACGTCAGCTTCGCCGTCGTCGCCGAGCTGCTGGGCCCCGACCTCGCCGAGCGCGCGCGCGAGGTCACGCTGCGCCTGTACGCCCTCGGCGAGGAGATGGCCCGCGAGCGCGGCGTCCTGCTGGCCGACACGAAGATCGAGCTCGGGCTGCCGCCGGGCGTCGACGCCGCCTCCGCGGAGGCCCCGGGCGCGCTCGTGCTGGCCGACGAGGTGCTCACCCCCGACTCCTCCCGCTTCTGGGACGCCGCCGCGTGGGCGCCCGGGCGCGCGCAGCCGTCCTTCGACAAGCAGTTCGTGCGCGACTGGCTGCTCTCGGACGCCTCGGGGTGGGACCGGGCGGCCGACGCGCCGCCCCCGCCGCTGCCCGACGACGTCGTCGAGGCCACGCGCGGGCGCTACGTCGAGGCCTACGAGCGGCTCACCGGGCGGCGCTGGGCCTGAGGCGGCGCCCACGGCCGGGCCGGGCGGGCGCCCCGGTCGCCGTGGGCGGGGTCCGGGGCGACGGTGGGGCGTGACCACCGCTCCCGGACGCCCCGTCGACCCCCGCCCTCCCGTCGACCC
>NZ_JABEMA010000536.1 GCF_013004605.1 Pseudokineococcus marinus | reverse complement strand
GACGACGACGCCGGGCCACCGGGCGGCGCCCCAGGCCGCTCCCGCGAGCGTCCCGCCCACGGACGACCCCGCGTAGTAGGCCACGAGGTAGGCCGACGCCGCCTGCGCGGTGGCCCGCCCGCCGGCGCCGGCCCGGGCGGCCACCCAGCCGCTCGCGACGCCGTGCGCGGCGAAGAAGCCCGCCGTGAGGACGGCCAGGCCCGCGACCACCGCCCACAGCGGCTGCGCCAGCGTGGCCGCCGCACCGACGAGCACGACGAGGACCGCGACGGGCACCACGGCGCGCCGCCCGACGGCGTCCGCGAGCCGGCCCGCCGTCGTCGAGGAGACCGACCCCAGCGCGTAGACGAGGAAGACGAGCCCCGCGAGGCCCGGGCCGAGGCCGTAGGGCGCGGCGGCGAGGCGGAAGCCCATGGCGTTGTAGACGGCGACGAAGGCGCCCATGAGGAGGAAGGCCAGCGCGTAGAGCGCCAGCAGCGCCGGGTCCGTGAGCACCCCGCGCGTGCGTCGGGCCAGCTGGCGCAGCCCCGCGGGCGCCGGGACGAAGCGGCGCGAGGCGGGCAGGAGCCGCCGCACGGCCACCGCCGCCACGAGGGCGAGGAGCGCGGTGGCGCTCGCGGCGAGCCGCCAGCCGCCGAGCTCGGCCAGGCCCGCCGCGACGAGGCGCCCCACCATCCCGCCGACGGCGTTGCCGCCCACGTAGAGGCCGGTGGCCCAGCCGGCCGCGCTCGGGTGCACCTCCTCGCGCAGGTAGGCCACCGCGACCGCCGGCAGGCCCGCCAGCGCCAGCCCCTGGAGGGCGCGCAGGGCGACGAGCGCGGGCCACGACGGCACCAGCGCCCAGGCGAGGCCGAGGACCGCCGAGGCGAGCAGGGACGTGTGCACGAGGCGGGTCCGGCCGACGCGCTCGGACAGCGGCGCGGCCACGAGCAGGCCCGCCGCGAGCCCCGCCGTGGCGGCGGACACCGCGAGCGTGGACGCCCCGGCCGAGACGCCGACGTCCTCGGCGAGCAGCGGCAGCAGCGGCTGGGGCGCGTAGAGCAGGGCGAAGGTGACGAGACCGGCGAGGAAGAGGGCCACCGAGGCCCGCCGCAGCCCTGGCTCGCCGGAGCGGTAGCCCTCCGGCAGCACCGGGGACGCCGCCGCCGGGGCCCCGCGCGCGGCGGCGTCGCGGCTCGGCATGGCGCGACGCTATCCCCAGC
>NZ_JABEMA010000535.1 GCF_013004605.1 Pseudokineococcus marinus | reverse complement strand
CCCGCGCCGCCGTCGCCGGCGACCCGCTCGGCGCGGGGGTCGTCGACGGCGCGCAGCGCCTCGGCCACCATCGCGTCGGGCTCGTTGATGGCGCGCTTGACGCCGGAGGAGACGAGCGGCTTGCCGGCGAAGCGGCCGCGCTCCCGGACGCCGACGTCGACGGCGAAGATCACGGCGCTGGCGCCGGCGATGACGTCGGCGGGCAGCGGCGTCGCGCCCGAGGAGCCCTGGGTCTCGACGACGACCTCCACGCCCGCGCGCTCGCCGGCGGCGACGAGGGAGTCGGCGGCCATGTACGTGTGGGCGATGCCCGTGGGGCAGGCCGTGACGGCGACGATCCGCCGGGCGCCGGTGGCGGACGCGACGGGCGCCTCCTGGTCGACGGTGGCGGCGGCGTCGGCGGCCACGGCGCCGGACGCCGTCGCGGGGGCCGCGGCGCCGTCGGCGGTGCCCGCACCCGCCGCGGGGGCGGCCGGGGCCTTCGGCTGGGCCGGGGCCAGCACCTCGTCGACGAGGCGCACGACGTCCTCCGCGGACGACGCCTCGCGCAGCGACGCCGTGAAGGCCGGCCGCACGAGCGCGCGGGCGAGCTTGCTCAGCAGCTTGAGGTGCTGGCTGCCGGCGCCCTCGGGGGCGGCGATGAGGAAGACGAGGTCTGCGGGGCCGTCGGGGGCGCCGAAGTCGACCTTCCGCTCCAGGCGGGCGAAGGCCAGCGACGCCCGGGCCACCCCGGCCGTGCGCGCGTGCGGGATGGCGATGCCGTTCGGCAGGCCCGTCGGCGACGACGCCTCGCGGGCGAGGGCCGCCCGGGCGAGGTCCTCGGTGCCGTCGGCGCCGGCGGTGCGGCCGGCGTCGCCGACCAGCGCGGCGAGGCGGCGGACGACGTCCTCGCTCGTGGCGCCGAGGTCGGCGTCGAGCGCGACGAGCGCGGGGACGAGGAGGTCCTCGCCCCCGGACGCGCTCGCGGCGCTGGTCTCTGCGGTGCTGTGGCTCATCGGTGCCTCTCGGGTCGTCGTCGATGACGGTGCGGGGGACGGGTGGTGCACGACGTGGTGCGGGGCTGGTGCTCGGTGAGGTGCTGGTCGTGGTGGCGCGGGGGGGCGGGTCAGGAGGGCCCGGCGGGCGCCGGGTCGAGGTGGAGGGGCTCGAGGTCCAGCGGCGCGACCTCGACGAGGTCGGCGCGCACCTGCTCGGGCCGCGGCAGCGCCGAGCCGGGCAGCGCCGCGGCGGCGGAGCCGTGGGCGACGGCGAGCCGCAGGCGCTCGGGCGCCTCGAGGC
>NZ_JABEMA010000534.1 GCF_013004605.1 Pseudokineococcus marinus | reverse complement strand
GTGCGGGTCCCAGACCACGGGGACGGCCGCGGCGGCCGCGCCGAGCACCGCGCGCACGCCGGGGTCGTGCGTCGTGCCGGCGCCGTAGTCCGACACGAGGACGACGTCCGCTCGCGCGAGGACGGCGCGCAGCTCGTCGAGGTCGGGCGCCGAGGGCGTGCCCGGCCCCCCGGAGTCGACGCGCACGAGCGACTGCCCCGCCGCGCGCACGCGCGTCTTCGTCCTCGTGGCACCGGTGTGGGGGAGCGCGACGAGCTCCAGCGAGCCGTCGGCGGCGGCCAGCGCCGCGCGCAGCCGCTCGCCGTCCTCGTCGTCGCCGACGGGCGCGACGAGGACGACGTCCACGCCGGCGTCCTCCGAGCCGCTGGTCGAGGCGGGGCGCCCGTCGCCGCGGCCCGCGGCCACGAGCAGGGCGGTGAGGCCGGCGCCGCCGGGGCTCTCCGTCGTCGCGCGCAGGTCGACGACCGGCACGGGCGCGTCCGGGGCGACCCGCTCGACGACGCCGTCGAGGTCGCGGTCCAGGACGACGTCGCCGACGACGACGACCCGCCGCCGGCGTCGACGAGGCTGCTCCGGCCCGGTGCCGGTGACGGTGCCGGCGCCCGTCTCGTCCTGCTCCTCGGCGACCGGGTGGTCGGCGGCGCTCCCGTGCGGGGCGGCGTCACGGCCCGGGAGGGCTGCGGGGGTCTCGGCGGCGTCGACGGCCGCGGGGGCTGCGCCCGGGACGGCCACCGGCCGCTGGGCGCCGGCGTCGGCCGCGGCGAGCGCCGCGTCGACGCCGGCGCACAGGGCGTGGACGAGCACGAGGTGCCCCTCCTGCACGCCCGAGGTCGAGGGGGCGTCGACGGCGACGACCTCGTCGGCCAGCTCGGCCAGCGGGTTCGGGGCGGGGCCCGTGAGCGCCCACACCCGCAGGCCGCCGGCCCGCGCCCGGGCCGCCGCCTCCAGGACGTTGGGGCTGCGCCCGGACGTCGACAGCAGGACGACGACGTCGCCGGGGCGGCCGTGCGCCTGCACCTGGCGCGCGAAGACCTCACGCTCGCCGTAGTCGTTGCCGATGGCCGTCGTGCTCGAGGAGTCGGCGTGCAGCGCGATGGCCGACAGCGGCCGGCGCTCGCCCACGAAGCGCCCGACGAGCTCGGCCGTCAGGTGCTGGGCCTCCGCCGCGCTGCCGCCGTTGCCGGCCGCCAGCAGGCGCCCGCCGCCGGCGAGCACC
>NZ_JABEMA010000533.1 GCF_013004605.1 Pseudokineococcus marinus | reverse complement strand
CGCTGGGCGCGCTCGAGCGCGGCGCGGGCCTGGTCGGTAGTGGCCTCGAGGGAGTGCTGGGCGGCGAGGCGTTCGGCTCGGGCGGCGTGCCGCCGTGCCGGACCAGCGGACGCGGACCTCCCCCTCCCCGGAGCCCGGGCGCGCGCCGAGGGGCGGGACCGCCGCGCCGCCGTCCCGCAGCGGGGCCGAGACGGCGTTGGCTGCCACGAGCACCGCCCGGTCGTTGCGCCAGCTCGTCGACAGGTGCAGCACGCGCGTGGGCGCCCCTCCGGCCCGGGGGAAGTGCTCGGGGAAGCGCTCGAGGGCGCCGGCGCTCGCGCCGCGGAACCCGTAGATCGACTGGTGCGGGTCCCCCACCGCCGTGACGGGGTGGCCGCCGCCGAAGAGGCTGCGCAGCAGCTCGAGCTGGGCGTGGCTCGTGTCCTGGTACTCGTCGAGGAGCACGACGCCGTACCGGGCGCGCTCGGCGGCCCCCACGGCCGGCGCGCGCGCCGCGGCGAGCGCGGCGAGGCGCACCTGGTCGCCGAAGTCCAGGGCCTCGGCGGCGGCCTTGCGCTCGGCGTAGGCGTGCAGCAGCGGCACCAGCGCGCGACGGGCGCGCAGCGCCCCGATCGCCTTCCCCAGGGGCGAGGACGGCGTCGGCCGCGCGGGTGCGCCGCCCGCCTCGTCCTTGGGCAGCCGGCCCACCCGCTCGAGGACCTCGCCCAGGGCGTCGTCGAGCTCGTCGGGCTCGACGAGGTGCTCGGCGCTCTCGGCGGCCAGGGAGAGCACGCCCTGGACGACCGTGGAGACGGCGGAGTCCACGCCCGGCAGGTCCCCCGTCCACCGCTCGACGACCTCGGAGGCCAGCTGCCAGGCCGCCGCCTCGCCGAGCACGCGCGCGCCCGGCTCGACCCCCACCCGCAGGCCGTGCTCGGCGAGGACGCCGGCCGCGTAGGAGTGGTACGTGGCCACGACCGGCTCGCCGTCCGGGACCACGGGCGCGGAGGCGTCGCCGGCGGCGTCGAGCGCCGCCCGCAGGGCCCGCAGCCGCAGGCGGACGCGCTCGGCCAGCTCGCCCGCGGCCTTGCGCGTGAAGGTCAGCCCGAGGACGCGGTCGGGCGCCACCGCCCCGGACACGACGAGCTGCACGACGCGGGCGGCCATCGTCTCCGTCTTGCCCGACCCGGCGCCCGCGACGACGAGCAGCGGCTCGGGCGCCGCCTCGACGACGGCGCGCTGCTCCGGGGTGGGCGGGTGGCGGCGCAGGAGCCGCGCCACCTCCAGCGCGTCGGGGACTCGAGGCCTACGCCCCTGCCATGGAAGCAGCGTTGGA
>NZ_JABEMA010000532.1 GCF_013004605.1 Pseudokineococcus marinus | reverse complement strand
CGGGACGACGGTCGTGCTGGCCGCCGCCACGGCGGCCGGGCCGGCGACGTCGAGCCCGCGCGCGGCGTCCTCGAGGTCGCGCCGGAAGGCCTCGGCGTCGGGGTAGCGGTCCGCCGGCTCCTTGGCGAGCGCCCGCAGCACGACGCGGTCCAGGGCCGGGGGCAGCCCGGCGCGGTGGGCCGACGGCGGGTCGGGCACCTCGCCGACGTGCTGGTAGGCCAGGGAGACGGCGGAGTCGCCCTGGAACGGCGGCCGGCCCGTGAGCAGCTCGTAGAGGAGGCAGCCGGTCGAGTAGAGGTCGGTGCGGGCGTCCACCGGACGGCCGCGCGCCTGCTCGGGCGAGAGGTACTGGGCCGTGCCGAGCACGGCGGAGGTGTGCGTGGCCGTCGCGCCGGCGTCGGCGAGCGCCCGCGCGATGCCGAAGTCCATGACCTTGACCTGGCCCTCGGGCGTCAGCATGACGTTGGCGGGCTTGATGTCGCGGTGCACGATGCCGGCGCGGTGGCTGTAGGCCAGGGCGCCGAGGACGCCGGCGGTGACGGCGACGGCCGTCTCGAGGTCCACGCCGGGCTGCCCGTCGCGCTCACCCCGTCCGCCCCGCCCGTCACCGGCCGAGAGGTGCTCGCCGGCGCTCGTGCTCGCGGGAGGTCGGTGCCGGTCGGAGGGGCGGTGCTGGTCGGGAGGGCGGTGCTGGTCGGACGGGCGGTGCCGGTCGGACGGGCGGTGCTGGTCGAGCAGGTCGCGCACGGTGGCGCCGCGGACGAGCTCCATGACGAGGAAGGGCGTGGTGGTGCCCCCGTCGCGCCCCGGCTCCTCGCCGACGTCGTGGACGCCGACCACCGCGGGGTGGTTGAGCGCGGCCACGGAGCGCGCCTCGCGGCGGAAGCGCGCCAGCACCTCGCCGTCCTCCGCGAGGTCGCTGCGCAGCAGCTTGACGGCGACCTGGCGCCCGAGGAGGCGGTCGTGCGCCTCGTGGACGACCGCCATCCCGCCGCGGCCCAGGACGCGCCCCAGCTCGTACCGCCCGCCCAGGACGCGAGGAGCCCTGGTCACCGCCTCGGTCCGGGCCCCGGTCGCCGCCCCGGTCAGCGCCTCGGTCGGGGCCCCGCTCGGTGCCCCGTCCGCTGGCCCGTCCGTCCCGTCCGGTCCCGCGCCCGGTGCCTCGCCCGGTGAGGGGGTCACGGGCAGGGAGGCGGTCGGCTGCGCCTCCTGCTCGCCCGTGCCCGGACCCGTCCCGGGCGGGCGCCGGTCCTGGCCGCCCTCGTCGCTGCTCGTCACGGGCCGCCGACGCCGGCCCCGGCG
>NZ_JABEMA010000531.1 GCF_013004605.1 Pseudokineococcus marinus | reverse complement strand
GCCGGTCGGCGCTCCTCGCCGACGTCGCCGGGCAGCCTGCCACCCCGGCGCCCGCGCGTGGGCGAGGCCCAGCGGCGGGTCGAGCCGCAGGTCGGGCGGCGGGGCGGCGGGAGCGCCCGTCCGTGCCGCGAGGCTCGAGCCGGGCGGACGTCGGCCCGCGCGCGGAGGTCGGGCCCCACCGGGCACGATGGGCGCGTGCCGTCTGCCGAGAGCCTCCCCACCGGTCCCGCCGCGCCGTCCTCCTCGCTCGCCCCCTACGACGGGGTGCTGCTGCTCTCCTTCGGCGGTCCCGAGCAGCACGAGGACGTCATGCCGTTCCTGCGCAACGTCACGGCCGGGCGCGGCATCCCCGACGAGCGCCTCGAGGCCGTCGCCGAGCACTACCACCACTTCGGGGGGCGCAGCCCCATCAACGACCAGAACCGCGAGCTCCTCGCGGCGCTGCGGGCGGAGCTCGCCGCCCGCCGGCTGGACGTCCCCGTGGCGTGGGGCAACCGCAACTGGGCGCCCTTCGTGACCGACGCGCTCCGCGAGCTGCACGAGGGCGGCGCGCGCCGGGTCCTCGTCGTCGCGACGAGCGCCTACGCGTCGTACTCGGGCTGCCGCCAGTACCGCGAGGACCTCGCGGGCGCGCTCGTGGACCTCGCGGCCGAGGGGCGCGACCTGCAGGTCGACAAGATCCGGCACTACTTCGACGCCCCCGGCTTCGTCGCGGCGAACGCCGACGCCGTCGCCGCCGCGTGGCAGCGGCTGCCCGAGGGCGCGCGCGAGGGCGCCGAGCTCGTCTTCGTGACGCACTCGATCCCCACGGCCATGGCGGACACCGCCGGGCCCGAGGGGGGTGCTTACGTGCGCCAGCACGAGGACGTGGCCGCCGTGGTGGCCGACGTCGTCCGGTCGCGCGCCGGCGGTGCGGCGCTGCCGTCGACCCTCGTCTACTGCTCGCGCAGCGGCCCGCCGAGCCAGCCGTGGACCGAGCCCGACGTCAACGACCACCTCGAGGAGCTCGCCGCCCGCGGCGTCCCCGGCGTCGTCGTCGCGCCCATCGGCTTCGTCAGCGACCACATGGAGGTCGTGTACGACCTCGACACCGAGGCGCGGGAGACCGCGGACCGCCTGGGCCTGCCGATGGAGCGCGCGGCCACCGCGGGCGTCGACCCCGCCTTCGTCGCGGGCCTCGTCGACCTCGTCGTCGAGCGCGCCGCGGTCGAGCGGGCCGCCGCCGGCGAGCAGGAGGCGCCGCCTCGGCCCTCGAGCGGCTCGGTGGGCCCCTCCCACGACGTCTGCCCGGTCGGGTGCTGCCCCAACCTGCGCGACCGCGGG
>NZ_JABEMA010000530.1 GCF_013004605.1 Pseudokineococcus marinus | reverse complement strand
CCGAGCTCGCGACGCCCGCCGCGAGGCCACGACCGCGGCCGACGCCGCGAGCTCGGCGCGGACGGCGTCGCGCCTGTCCGCGAGCCCGCGGGCGAGCACGGCCACCTCGGCGAGCTTCTGGTCGGCGAAGGCCAGCCAGGAGCGGACCTCGGGGTCGAGCTGGACCTCCCGCTCGACGTCGTGCGGCACGTGCAGCAGCGAGCACGAGGGGGCGACGTCGACGTGCGCGCCGGACGCCGCGAGCACCTCGAGGTGGTCGAGGGCCTCGGCGAGGTCGCGGCGCCACACCCCGCGGCCGTCCACGACCCCGGCGACGAGCCGCCGCCCGGTGAGCCCCGGCAGCGCGGCGAGGGCCTCGACCTCGGCGCGGTCGGCCCCCGCGAGGTCCACCGCGAGGCCGTCCGCGCCCGCCGCGAGGAGCAGCGGCGCGGCGTCGCCCAGGCGCTCGAAGTACCCGGCGACGAGCAGCCGGGGGCGGTCGGCCAGCCCGGCGAGGTGCCCGGTCGCCTCCCGGGCGAGAGCGGCGAGGTCGTCGTCGAGGTCGGTGACGAGCACCGGCTCGTCCAGCTGCACCCACGCGACGCCCTCCGCGGCGAGCAGCGCGAGAAGCTCGGCGTAGACGGGGAGCAGGCGGGGCAGCAGCGCGTCGGGGCGCCACCCGGCGGGGGCGCCGTCCGCGGGCTTGGACAGGCGCAGGAGGGTCACGGGCCCGACGAGGACGGGCCGGGGCTCGAGCCCGCGGCGGCGCGCGCCGCGCACCTGCTCGAGCAGGTCCTCCGCGTGCAGCGACGGCGCCGCGTCGGGCCCCAGCTCGGGCACGAGGTGGTGGTAGTTCGTGTCGAACCACTTCGTCATCTCCCACGCGGGCGCGTCCGCCGCGCCGCGGGCGGCGGCGAAGAGCCGGGCGAGCCGGGCCTCCTGGCCGGGGGCCGCGGGTGCGCCGGGCAGCAGCCCGAGCAGCGCGGCGGCGTCGAGCACGTGGTCGTAGAGCGAGAAGTCGCCGACGGGCACCTCCCGCAGCCCGGCGCCCGCCATCGCCGCGAAGCGCTGGTCCTGCACCTCCTCGGCGGCGGCGAGGAGGCCGGCCGCGTCGAGCCGCCCCGCCCAGTGGGCCTCGAGGGCGCGCTTCAGCTCCCGGTCGCGCCCCTGGCGGGGGTAGCCGAGGGCGGTCGGCGACGGGCGGTGGCCCGGCGCGGGTCCCTGCCCCGCCGTGGTGCTGCCGGCCGTGGTGCCGCCGGCCGGTGTGGTGCTGCTGGTGCTGGTCATGGACCTCTCCTGCGCGAGTCCACGACGGCGCCCGGGGGCGGCGGGCGCGCGGACGCGG
>NZ_JABEMA010000053.1 GCF_013004605.1 Pseudokineococcus marinus | reverse complement strand
CGCCTGGGTGGCGCACGCGCACGCCCGCGGCGGCGACCGACGGCGCGCCGACGGCGGCCGGCGCGACCGGGGCGGCACCGCCGTCGTCACCCGTCAGCACCGCGTCCACCTCGTCGACGACGGCGGTCGCGTCGGCGGCGGCGTGGAAGCGGGCGCCCACCTCGCGCATCGGCCGGTAGGCCTCCGGCGCCAGCAGGATGACGAGGAGGGCGGGCAGGAGGTCCATCGAGCCGGCCGCGACCCGCAGGCCCGCCTCTACGGCGACGAGGCCGACGGACAGCGTCCCGACGAGGTCGAGCGCCGTCGAGGACAGGAAGGCGAGGCGCAGCACCCGCGTCGTCTCGGCGGCCTGCCGGCGCGTCATGTCCGCGACGACGTCGACCTGGCGCTGCGCCCGGCCGAAGAGCCGCAGCGTCGGCAGCCCCTGGACGACGTCGAGGAAGTGCCCGGCCAGGCGCTGCGTCGCCTCCCACCGCTGCTGCGCGCGCTCGGCCGTCGCCCACCCGACGAGGGCGGCGAACACCGGGACGAGCGGCAGGGTCACGAGCACGACGAGCGCGGACGCCGGGTCGACGAGCAGCATCGCGAGGACGACGAGCGGCGGCACGACGGCCGCGACGACGAGCGAGGGCAGGTAGCCGTCGAACCACGGCCGCAGCGCGTCGACGCCGCCGGTGAGCAGCGCCCCGAGCCGCGAGGGGCCGTGCTGCGCCACCCACGCGGGCCCGCGCCGCAGCACCGCCGCGAGGGCGGCGCGCCGGACCTCGTCGACGGCCACGGCGCCGGTCCGCGTCGTCAGCACGCGCTCGGCCCACGAGAGCACCGCCCGCAGCAGGAGCCCGGCGGCGAGCAGGGCGAGCCAGCCGTCGACGCCCAGGGCGGGTCGCTCCCCCGCTCGCCCCGGGTCCGCCAGGGCGACGAGCGCGGTGACGAGCCCGGCGAGGACGCCGGCGAGGGCCACGGTGACGACGGCCTGCAGCGCCGACGCGACGACGACGGCCGCCACCCACGGACGGGCGCCCGGCGCCTGCCGCAGCAGCCGCGGGTCGACCGGGCCGCGACGGCGGCGGACCGCAGGTCCGCCGGAGCGATCAGCGCCGCCGCTCACGTCGACACCCGCTCGCTGGCGACCCGCTGACGGAGCACCCAGTACGAGAAGGCCTGGTAGGCCACGACTCCCGGCAGGACGAGCACCCCGGCCCAGCTGATGAGCCGCAGCGCCGAGTCCGTGGCCGACGCCGAGGCGAGGGTCAGCGAGTACCCCGGGTCGAGCGTGCTGGCGAGGACCACGCCGTCGGCGATCCCCGCCGTCAGCGCCGCGACGACGCCGGCGGCGACGACGACGGCCGTGCCCGCGAAGGCGGCGGCCTCGCGGCGCCGGGCCACGAGCAGCGCGACGACGGCGAGCACCGCGGCGGCGCCGGTCTCGAGGACGGCCGGCCCGGTGCCGACCAGCGCCGTCACCAGGGCGACGACGGCCAGCGCACCCGCGCCGACGCCCGCGACGACGACCGCCGTGCGCCGCGCCCGCACCCGGAGCGGCCCCGTCGTCCGCAGCCCGAGGAAGGTGGCGCCGAGGAGCAGCGCCGCACCGACGGCGACGACCGCCCCGGCCAGCGCCTCCCACGAGGCGAGCGGCGCGAGGGTCCGGGCGAAGCCCGCCCCGAGGCCGTCCGCCGCCGCCACCTCGCCGTCCGCCCCGAGCGCGAGGCCCCGGGCGAGGACGGTGAGGAGCGCGCCGAAGAGGGCGACGACCCCGAGCGACGTCGCGGCGAGCCAGGCGTCGCACCGCCGGCGCCAGGCCGCGCCGGAGTGCTTGCCGCGGAACTCCAGCGCGACGCCGCGGCCCGCCAGCAGGAGCAGGACGAGCACGAAGGGCAGGAAGAGCCCGGACATGAGCGCCGCGTACCAGTCGGGGAAGGCGGCGAAGGTGACGCCGACGGCCGCGACGAGCCACACCTCGTTGCCGTCCCAGAACGGGCCGATGGTGCGGACGGCTGCCGAGCGCTCGTGGTCGTCCCGGCCCAGCAGGGGGGCGAGCGCACCGACGCCGAAGTCGAAGCCCTCGAGGACGAAGAAGAGCACCCAGCACAGCACGACGAGGGCGAACCAGACGGTGACGAGGTCCACGGCGGTCTCCGGAGCTCGGGAGGGAAGGGCGAGAAGGCGGGTCAGTAGCTGGGCGCGAGGTCGTCGTCGCGGCTGCGGCGCCCACCGGGCGTGCCCTCGCCGTCGGCGGGCGGCTCGTCACCGGCGTCGCCGTCGGCGTCGTCGTCCCGCTCGCCGCCGGAGAGGGCGCCCGTGTCGAGGTCCTGCCGCGTGATGTGGAGCACGAGGCGGGTCCACACGACGGCGATGACGCCGTAGACGACCGTGAAGGCGGCGAGCGCGGCGAGCGCCTCGCCGGCGGTGAGGCCCGGCGAGAGGCCGTCCTCGGTGCGGGTGAGCCCGAAGGCGAGCCACGGCTGGCGGGCCGTCTCGGTGAAGACCCACCCGAAGGTGCCGGCGGCGGCGGGCAGCAGGGGCAGCACCGGCAGGAGGCGCAGCGCGCGGCGCACCCAGCGGTTCTCCACAGGCAGCTCGTGCCCGCGGCGGGTCGCCCAGAGGTAGGCGGCGGCGATCGCCGCGGCGGCCATCCCGATGCCGATCATGGCGCGGAAGGACCAGTAGGCCATCCACACGACGGGCGCGTACTCCCCCGGTCCGAACTGGGCGGCGTACTGGGCCTGCAGGTCGTCGATGCCCTGGACGGTCGCCGTCGGGTCGCCGACGGCGAGGACCGACAGCAGGTACGGGACGTCGAGGCTGAAGAACGGCTCGCCGCCGCCCGGCCGGCCGATGGCGAAGATCGAGAAGGGGGCGCCGGCCGTCGTCGTGTAGAGGGCCTCGGCGGCCGCCATCTTCATGGGCTGCACCTGCGTCATGACCTTGCCGAGGACGTCGCCCGTCAGCGCCGTGAGGGCGCCGCCCGCGAGGGTGAGCCAGGCGCCGACCCGGGCGAGGGTGCCGAAGGCGAGCCGCTGCTCGTGGTCGTCGCCGCCCTCGGGCTCGCCCGGCTCCCCGAGGCCCGAGGCCGTCGGCACGTGCACCCAGCGGCGCCAGGCGCCGATCGCCAGGAGGAGGGCGCCGCCGAGCATGGCCGCGCCCGCGATGGTGTGCGGGAACGCCGCGAGGTTCACGGGGTTGGTCATGAGGCCCAGGAAGGACTCGAGGCGGGCCCGGCCGCGCTCGGCGTCCCAGGTGTAGGCCACCGGGTTCTGCATGAAGGCGTTGGCCGCGAGGATGACGAACGCCGAGATGAGCGTCCCGACGGCGACGACCCAGATCGTCGCGAGGTGCAGGCGCCGCGGCAGGCGGTCCCAGCCGAAGTACCAGAGACCGAGGAAGGTCGCCTCGAGGAAGAAGGCGAGCATCCCCTCGATCGCCAGCGTGGGCCCGAAGACGTCGCCGTAGGCGCGGGCGAAGTCGCTCCAGCCCAGGCCGAACTGGAACTCCTGCACGAGACCGGTGACGACGCCGACCGCGAAGGTGACGAGGAGCAGCTTGCCGACGAGCAGCGTGAGGCGGCGGTACCGCTCGCGCCCGGTCCGGTGCCAGGCCGTGTGCAGCCCGGCGGTCACCGCGGCGAGCGTGATCGAGAGCGGCACGAACAGGTAGTGGTAGATCGTCACCACCGCGAACTGCAGCCGCGTGATGTCGAGCACGTCGAGCGCCATGGCCGGTCCGTCCTGCCCGTCGAGGGAGTCCCGAGCGCCTTCTACGACGCTCGCCGTAGATACTACGCGTCGTCGTACGTCGGCTTGCGTACGGGGTGCGACGTACGACGAGCGGTCGTCGTCAGCCTGGTGGCGGCGGTACGCTCGCCCGATGGCCGGGACGGGACTGGGGGACCTCGAGCGCGAGGTCATGGCGCAGCTGTGGGGCGCGCGCGAGCCGATGACGGTGCGCCAGGTGCACGAGAGCCTCAGCGCCGGACGCTCCCTCGCCTACACGACCGTGATGACGGTGCTCGACCGGCTGGCGAAGAAGGGCGTCGTCCGCCAGGAGCGCGCCGACCGCGCGTACCGCTACGCCCCCGTGCAGACCCGCGAGGAGATGACGGCGGCGCTCATGCTCGACGCGCTCGGGGCCGCGCCCGACGACGCCGCGCGCGACGCCGCGCTCGTGCACTTCGTCGGCCGGGTCGGGCCCGAGGGGGCCGCCGCGCTGCGCGCGGCCCTCGAGGCCTCCCGCCCCGCCTGAGCCCGGCCGCGCGCGCGTGACGTCGATCGCGCTGGGCGCCCTCGGCCTCGCGCTGTCCCTGCTCGTCCCCGAGGCCCTGGCGCGCGCCCGGTGGACGGCGAGGGTGCCGCGCGCGTCCGTCCTGCTGTGGCAGGCCGTGACCCTGGCCTCGGTCCTGTCGGCGGTCGGCGTCGTGCTCGTCGGCCCCGAGGAGCTCGTCCGCGCGCTCGACACCGGCCCGGACGTCGAGGCCTGGGCGCTCGTGGGAGCGCTCCTCGTGGCCGCGCTCATCACGGCGCGCCTGCTCGTCTCGCTGGCCGGCGTCATGGTGCGCTCGCGGCGGCGACGGGCGCGGCACGCCCAGCTCGTCGACCTCCTCGACCGCGCCGAGCAGCACGCCGACCTCGAGACCCCGGGCGCCGCGCCCCTGCGCGTCCTCGACGGACCCCTGCCGCTCGCCTACTGCCTGCCGGGCCGCTCGCCGCGCGTCGTCGTCAGCGGGGCCGCGCTCGACGCCCTGAGCCGCGACCAGGTCCGCGCCGTCCTCGCGCACGAGCAGGCGCACCTGCGCGCCCGGCACGACCTCGTCCTCGAGTCCTTCACGGCCGTCCACCGCGCCGTCCCCGCGCCGCTGCGCAGCCGCACCGCGCTCGACGCCGTCCACCTGCTGCTCGAGATGGCGGCGGACGACGTCGCGCGCGCCCGCTGCGGCGCCGAGCCCCTGCGCGGGGCGCTCGCGACGATGACGTCCACGGGCGACCTCGCGACGACCGCGAGCGACGGCCCGCCCGCCGGGGAGGCCGCCGACCGGGAGCGGCGGCTCGAGCGCCTGCGCGGGGCCGCGCCGACGTCGTCGCGCCTGCGCGCCGGCGTCCTGTCCCTCGCGGTCGCCGTGCTCGTGCTGCCGACCGTCTTCCTCGTCTGGCCCTGGCTCGTCGACGCCCTCGCCGCGGGGCCGCTCCTCGGCCGCTGACCCTCCGGCGCGCCCTCTCCGCGACCCGCCCAGGCGCCTGGCCCGGCGAGCTGTCGACGAGGTGCCGCGCAGAGCGCCGCCCTCACGGCGATCTGTCGACGACGTGCCCATCGGGACACCGTCATCCCGGCGATCTGTCGACGACGTGCGGCCCTGGAAGCGGGGTCAGGCGGAGGGAGCGTCCCCTGCGGCCCGGCCCACGCGCGTCGTGCCCGGCCGAGCGGCACCGATCCAGCCGACGGGCGCCTCCCCCGCCGCGGGCGGCGCGTCGTCGGAGCCCACCCCGGCCACGGCGTCGACGGTGCCCGGTCCGCCGGGCGCGACAGCCGCGTCCTCCGACGACGACGTCCCGGTGCCCAGCCCGGCCCGGTCGGCGTCGCCGCGCAGGTGGACGTCGAAGAAGGCGAGGATGCGGCGCCGCGCGTCGGCGGAGGCCTCGTGGTCGTGCGAGACGCCCATGACACGGCTCATGAGCGGCACGAGCGGCGAGGTGTCCGCCGTCCGCGTGATGAAGCCGTGCTGCGCGCCCGAGTACTCGCGGACGTCGTGCGGGACCCCCGCGCGGTCGAGCGCGGCCTCGAGGCGCGCCGCTCCCCCGGCGAGCATCCTGTCGCGGCCGCCGAAGCTCGCGACGACGGGGCAGGCGCCCTCGACGACGCGGTCCAGGGCGGCGTCGTCGTCCGGGAGCATCCCGTAGTTGACCGACGCCGCCGACCACCCCGGGCGCCCGGCGAGCAGGAGCGCGAAGCCGCCGCCCATGCAGAACCCGATGACGCCCACGGTGCCGGTGCAGTCCTCGCGCGCGGCGAGCGCGGCCCGCCCCGCCTCGATGCGCGCGAAGGCCGGCCCCTCGCCGCGGCTGACCTGCTGCAGCGTGCGCGCGACGCACGGCACCCGCCCCCAGCCCCGGGTGCGCCCGTCCTTGGCGTAGAGGTCCGGCAGCATCGCGACGTACCCGGCGGCGGCGAGCCAGTCGGCCTGGTCGCGCATGTCGTCGGACATGCCGAAGGCGTCGTGCACGACGACGACGCCCGGCCACGGGCCCGGGTCTCGGCGCGTCTCGGGGGGCGTCGACACGTACGCCGGCATCCCCGTGCCGCTGTCGCCGTCGGGGCCGGGGACGGTCGTCGTCGTCATGCGGGCACCCTCGTCCGCCCGTCCCCGTGCCGCACGCCGGGGAGGACGGGTTCAGGCGGCGCTGCGCGCCGCGCGGCCGCCGGCGGCGTCGAGGGAGTCGCGCGCCGCGGCCCCCTCGTCGGGGTGCAGCACCTGCAGGTGCGGCTGCTCGTGCAGGCGGTACCGGATGCGCAGCCGGTCGCGGCGCAGCACCCAGACGACGGCGCCCGCGACGGCGACGAGCGCGCTGGCGCCGCCGACGTAGATCGTCCACCGGGCGCCGAAGACGTCACCCACGACCCCGATGAGGGGCGAGCCGAGGGGCGTGCCCCCCATGAAGATCATCATGTAGAGCGCCATCACCCGCCCGCGCATCGCCGGGTCGGTCGTCGACTGCACGTACGTGTTGGCGGCCGTCATCATCGTGAGGCTGGACAGACCGACCGGGATGAGCGAGATCGCGAACAGCGTGTAGGTCGGCATGCTCGCGGCCACGAGCGACGCGACGCCGAAGGCGCCGGCGGCCCCGAAGACGAGCCGCAGGCGCGGGACGTCCCGCCGGGCGGCGAGCAGAGCGCCCGAGAGCGAGCCGATGGCGAGGATCGACCCGAGGACGCCGTACTCCGTGGCGCCCTTGTCGAACACCTGCGTCGCCACCAGCCCCGTCGTCAGCTGGTAGTTCATCCCCAGCGTCCCGACGGTGCCGATGACGACGAGGATGACGACGACGTCGGGCCGTCGGCGCACGTAGCGCAGGCCCTCGCGCACCTGCCCCTTCCCCCGCTGGGCCGCCGGGAACGGGTGCAGCTCAGAGGTCCGCAGACACCCGACGGCGACGACCGTCGCCGCGAAGGACACGGCGTTGATGAGGAAGACCGGCCCGGTGCCGAAGGCGGCGATGAGCAGGCCCGCGACGCCGGGGCCGATGAGGCGGGCGCCGTTGAACGAGGCGCTGTTGAGGCCGATGGCGTTGCCGAGGTGGTCGGGCGGCACGAGCGCCGCGACGAAGGTCTGCCGCGCGGGGGCGTCGAAGGCCGTCGTCAGCCCGAGGAGGGTCGCGAGCGCGTAGACGTGCCACAGCTCGGCCTGCTGGGTGACGACGAGGAGCCCGAGCACCAGGCCCCACAGGCCCGAGAGGCCCTGGGTCCACATGAGGAGCTTGCGCTTGTCGAAGCGGTCGGCGACGACGCCCGCGTACGGGCCGAGCAGGAGCATCGGCAGGAACTGGAGGCCCGTCGTGATGCCGACGGCGACGCCGGAACCGGCGGTGAGCACCTGCAGGACGAGCCAGTCCTGGGCGACGCGCTGCATCCAGGTGCCGACGTTGCTGACGAGGGCACCCGCGGCCCAGATGCGGTAGTTGCGGATGTGCAGCGAGCGGAAGGTCGCGCTCATGGGGCGACCACCCGCCGCAGGATCTGCGCGGCCTCGGCGAGGACGGCGCGCTCGTGGGGGGTGAGCCCGGCGAGCCGCTTGGTCAGCCACTGGTCGCGGCGGCGCCGGGTGGCCTGCAGGAGCTCGCGGCCGGCCGGCGTCGTCTCGACGAGCACCTGCCGGCGGTCGTCGGGGTGCGGGCGGCGGGCGACGACGCCCGCCTCGACGAGGGCGGCGAGCGAGCGCGTCATCGACGGCGGCTGCACGTGCTCGGCCTCGGCGAGCGCGCTGGGCGTCGTCGGCTCCATGCGCTCGAGGAGCGCGAGGACGGAGTACTGGCTGTCGGGGAGGGCGTCCTCGGTCCGCTCGGCGCGGATGCGGCGCACCGAGCGCATGAGCGCGACGCGCAGGTCGGCCGCGAGGGCGGAGGGGCCGGTGCCGGGGGCGCTGCGCCGCACCGGCCCGCCGTCGGCCGCGGGAGCGCGCTCGGCGGGACGGGTGCGGAGCTGCTGGGGCACGTCGTGAGCGTAGGTCATTACCCGGGCTAACGACATCCGGGACGGCGGGCATTCCCGCGCCCCCCGGGGCGGCGCCGGCTCCTGCGGGTGGCGCACCCACCGGCGCTACCGTCTCCCCGTGAGGTTCGCGCGCCTGCCCATGGAGGAGCGGCCGACGCCGCCCGCGCCGCGGACCGACGACCGGGTCGCCGCGCTCGCCGGGTCGGCGGTCTGGGCGGTCTCCCTCGTCGTCGTGCTCGTCCAGCGCGAGGCGCTGCTGGCCGACGACCGCGGCTGGTGGGTGTGGTGCTGCGTCGCCGGCCTCGCCCTCGGGCTCGTCGGCCTCCTGCACCTGCAGCGTCGCGAGATCAAGCACCGCACCGCGGTCCGCCGCGCCCGTCGCGAGGCACGTGCGGCCGCTCGCGAGGTGACCGCCGGCCCCGCGCGCCCGTCCCCGACCGCCCCGCCCGCCCCCTCGCCCGCCGTCGCCGATGACGAGCCTGCGCGCACCCCCGAGCCGCGCGGCTGACGCGGCGGCTCCCTCGGCGCCCGCCCCGCCGTCCCTAGGGTGGGCGTGTGACCGACCTCGGCGCCGTCTTCCTGCCCCAGCTCCCGCCCGAGCGCCTGCGCGAGGTGGCGCTGGCGGCCGACGCCTCGGGGCTCGACGAGCTGTGGCTGTGGGAGGACTGCTTCCGGGAGGCGGGCGTCTCCACCGCGGCCGCGGCCCTCGCCTGGACGGAGCGCGTGCGCGTCGGCGTCGGCCTGCTGCCCGTGCCGCTGCGCAACGTCGCGCTGGCCGCCATGGAGATGGCGGTGCTGCACCGCACCTTCCCCGGCCGCGCCGAGATGGTCGTCGGCCACGGCGTGCAGTCGTGGATGGGGCAGGTCGGCGCGAGGGTCGCCTCCCCGCTGACCCTCCTCGGGGAGCACCTCGACGCGCTGCGCCACCTGCTCGCGGGCGAGGAGGTGACGACGTCGGGCCGCTACGTGCAGCTCGAC
Organism: Pseudokineococcus marinus; assembly: GCF_013004605.1. GTDB lineage: Bacteria > Actinomycetota > Actinomycetes > Actinomycetales > Quadrisphaeraceae > Pseudokineococcus > Pseudokineococcus marinus. The sequence goes on along the minus strand of NZ_JABEMA010000053.1, from coordinate 4,757 downwards.
GGCGTCCGCCTCGACTGGCCGCCGCTCGGCCCCGTGCGGGTCCTCGCGGGCGCCGAGGGGGCGAAGACGCTGGAGCTCTCCGGCCGCGCCGCCGACGGCACGGTCCTCGTCGCCGGCACGACCCCGGAGCGCCAGCGGGCCGCCCGCGAGCGCATCGACGCCGGCCGCGCCGCCGCGGGCCGCGAGGACCACCACCGGGTCGTCACCTACCTGCTCACCGCGACCGGCCCCGACGCCCACGAGCGGATGGCGCGCAGCCGCGCCGAGTGGGACCTCCCCGACGCCGAGGACGTGGCCGTCGCCGGGACCGCCGAGCAGGTCGCCGACGCCGTCCGCCGCCTCGGCGCCGCGGGCGCCGACGTCGTCGTGCTGCAGCCCACGGCCGACGACCCCGACCCCGCGGGCTTCGCCGCCTGGGCCGGCGAGCAGGTCCGCCCGCTCCTGCGCTGAGGGGCCAGGCGGCGGCTCGACCGGGCGGCGGGGCGGGCAGGCGGAGGAGCCGACTCGCACTGCCGGGCACACGCCAGGAGCGCCTGGTGACGCGCGCCCGGAGCGGGTGGAGGCACGGGCGCGGCAGGCACGTCAGGCCGGCGCCCCGACCCCAGCGCGCCCCAGCACCAGCGCGCCGAGCCAGTGCCCGAGCGCCCGCGCCACCACCCGCGGACCCAGCCGAGCCAGTGCCCGAGCGCCCGCGCCACCACCCGCGGACCCAGCCGTGGCGGACGACCGAGGCGGCGGACGAGGACGCCCGGACGAGGAGGGCGCCGTCGTCGGGGAGGATGGGGCCGACCACCCACGACAGGACGAGTGATGAGCACCAGCGCCCCTGCCCTCGCCGAGCCCGAGGCCGCGATCCCCGCGGACGCGCCCGACGCGCCGAGCCGCCACGCGGCGGTGCGGCGGACCTTCGCCGTCATCAGCCACCCGGACGCCGGGAAGTCGACGCTGACGGAGGCGCTGGCGCTGCACACGGGCGCGGTGACGCGCGCGGGGCACGTCAAGGGCAAGGCCGGGCGCGCGGGCGTCGTCTCGGACTGGCAGGAGATGGAGCAGCAGCGCGGCATCTCGATCTCGTCGGCGGTCCTGCAGCTGGACCACCACGGGCACGTGCTGAACCTCGTCGACACCCCGGGGCACGCGGACTTCTCGGAGGACACCTACCGAGTCCTCGCGGCGGTCGACTGCGCGATCATGCTCGTCGACGCCGCGCGGGGCATGGAGCGCCAGACGCGCAAGCTCTTCGACGTCTGCAAGCACCGGGGCCTTCCCGTGCTCACGGTCATCAACAAGTGGGACCGCCCGGGGCGCGAGGCGCTCGAGCTCATGGACGAGGTCGCGCAGGTCACGGGCATGACGCCGACGCCGCTGACGTGGCCGGTCGGCGTCGCGGGCGACTTCCGCGGCGTCGTCGACCGCCGCACCGGCGGGTACACGCGCTACACGCGCACGCCGGGCGGGGCGACCATCGCCGAGCAGGAGCACCTCTCGCCGGAGCAGGCCCTCGAGCGCGAGGGCGAGACGTGGACGACCGCCGTCGAGGAGGCCGAGCTGCTCGCCGTCGAGAACGGCGACCACGACGAGGAGGGGTTCCTCGCCGGGCGCACGACGCCGGTGCTCTTCGCCGCGGCGGTGCTGAACTTCGGCGTCGACCACCTGCTGGAGACGCTGCTCGAGCACGCGCCCGCGCCCGGCCCGCGGCCCGACGTCGCGGGCGCCCCGCGCGCGCTCGACACCGGCTTCTCCGGCCAGGTCTTCAAGATCCAGTCGGGCACGGACCGCGCGCACCGCGACCGGGTGGCCCTCGTGCGCGTGTGCTCGGGCCACTTCGAGCGCGGGACGCCGCTGACGGTCGCGCGCACGGGCCGCACGCTGACGACGAAGCACGCCCAGCACCTGCAGGGGGCCTCGCGCACGAGCATCGAGGAGAGCTGGCCGGGCGACGTCGTCGGGCTCGTCGGCGCCGCCGGCATCGAGGTGGGCGACACGCTGCACGCGCGCGGTGCGGTGGAGTACCCGCCGATCCCCTCGTTCGCGCCGGAGCACTTCGTCGTCGCGCGGCCGGCGGACCTCTCGCGGAGCAAGCAGTTCCACAAGGGGATCGCGGAGCTCGACGCCGAGGGCGTCGTCCAGGTGCTGCGCTCGGACCTGCGGGGCGAGCAGGCGCCCGTCCTCGCCGCCGTCGGGCCGCTGCAGCTCGAGGTGGCCTCCCACCGGATGGCGGGCGACTTCAGCTGCCCCATCCGGACCGAGCCGCTGTCCTACAGCGTCGCCCGGCGGACGACGCGCGAGCACGTGCAGGCGCTCACCCAGCAGCGCGGCACGGAGGTGCTCGAGCGCCGCGACGGCGACCTCCTCGCCGTCTTCACCGACGTGTGGCGCATGAACGGCGTCGTGCGCGAGCTGCCCGGCGTCGTCCTCGAGCCGCTCGTCGCCGACACGACCGGCTGACCGCACAGCGACCTGCGCGACGCCGCCGCACGGCGGTGACGAGGCCGCTGACCTGCGGCGACGCTCCGCCGGCGACGAGCAGCGGTCCGATGCGCAGGTCGCTGGGCGGCGCCCCCGGCCCTGTCGCCGCCCCGACCACCAGCCCGACGACCGAGGAGGCGCCGTGGACCTGGTCGCCGGACTGCTCGTCCTCGCCGTGACCGCCGCGGCGATCCTGCTCGTGCTGCGGCTCGTGCGCCCCGACGCGATCGAGCGGCGGGGGCGCAACGCGTGGGTGGGCATCCGCACGGGGACGACCATGCGCTCGGAGGCCGCCTGGGTCGCGGCGCACCGCGCCGCCTGGCCGCTCGTGCGAGGGGGGTCCCTCGTGGCGCTCGCGGCGCTGGCGCTGCTCGGTGCCGTGTGGCTGGCGACGGGCCGCGACGAGGACCTCCTGGGCCTCGGGAGCGTCGGGGTGATGATCGTGTGGGTGGCACCCCTGCTCGCCTCGATCGGCCCGGCGCACGAGGCCGCCCGCGCGGCCGAGGACGACGAGCGCTGACGCCCCGCCATGGGCCGCCGACGGGGAGGACGAACCCTGCAGCGGCGGCGGCGCCGACTCGCTGACCTGCGCTGACGCTGCGCGCACGCAGGTTCGTCCTCCCTGACGGCGGGCCGTCAGGCGCCGGGGCCGTCCAGCGCCACGTCGACGAGGAGCGCCCAGGGTGCGGGCGAGCCCACGGGTGCGGGCAGGCCCGCAGCGAGCAGCGCCTCGGCGAGCGCGGACCGCGCTCCCCAGGCGCCGGCCACCAGGGCGAGGACCCGCCCGGCGCCGCGGGCGTCGACGGCGTGCGCGGTGACGGCGCCGTCGGCGTCCTCGAGCCAGGCGTCGACCTCCTCGCCGTCGACGACGAGCCGGTCGTGCAGGACGAGCCGCACCCGCTCGACGCCGGGCCCGCCGGCCAGCCGCAGGAGCGCGCGGACGTCGTCGGGCAGCGGCACCGCGCGCCCGTCGCCGTCGACGCGGCCCGGCAGCTCCTCGGACGCGAGCCCCAGCCCGAGGGCGTCCGCGACGGCCTCCGCCGCGCCGGGCGGGACGACGAGCGCCGGCCCGCACGCCGGGTGCGCCGCGCGGAGGGGGTCGTCGACGACGACGACGTCCTCGGCGGGGCGGCGCACGACCCGTCCGCCGTCGACCGCGGCGAGGTGCTCGAGGTGGTCGGGCACGCCCTCCGGCGGCGCTCCCTCGCGCACCCGCTGCGCCAGGGCCGCCCACGCGGTGAGGAGGTCGACGAGCGCCGGGTCACCGGGCGGGTCCAGCACCGCGGCCCAGGCACGCAGGTCACCGAGGTCGCCCCAGTCCCGCGCCACGCCCGCGGCGGCGCCCCAGGCGGGCGGCAGCGCCCGGGCCGCCCCGGAGGCGGGCGGGAGCAGCGCCCGCAGGGCGGGGTCGGCGTCGGGCGTCGCCGTCGGACCGGTCGGACCGGTCCCCCTCGGGGTCGAGGAGTCGCCGGAGAGGGCGGTCCCCAGGGCGAGGGCGGTGGGGGACGGCACCTCGAGGGCCTCCCCCGCGGGTCCGCGCAGACGCAGCCGCGGGTGCAGCCGCCGACCCGCGCGAGGGTCGCCCAGGGCCGCGGCGAGCAGGGCGACGACGACGTCGGCGGCGTCGACATGGAGGTCAGCGGGGCGGACCACGAGGTCGAGGTCGCGCACCAGGGCCACCTCGTCGGCGACCCAACCCCCCGCGCCGTCGAGCGCGTCGAGGACGAGGTCGAGCCACTCCGGGGCGGCGTCGGCCAGCGCCCCCGGCGGGTCGTCGAGGTCGACGTCGTCCCACACGAGGAGCCCGGCGGACGCCGTGACGCCGGCCGCCGCCAGCACGGCCACCGGCCAGCGGTCGAGCAGGTCGGCGGCGACCGGCGCGACCTCCTCGGGGTCGAGCGCCGCCTCCGCCGGGGACCCCGGCAGCACGAGCGACGCCGCGGGCGCGAGCTCGTCGCCGTCGTCGCGCAGCGGGAGGTCGAGCAGCCACGCGCGGGCGCCCGCCACCACGCCCACGGGCCACGGGCCCGCCCCACCGTCGTCGGGGCCGTCGTCGGGTGCGTCGTCGGCCAGCCAGCCGAGCACGACGTCGGCGACCGCGTCGACGACGTCGTCCGGGTCGGCGTCGCCGGGCCCGCCACCGTCCCCGGCCTGCTCCTCCTCCCCGGCGCCCAGCCCGAGCACGAGCGCGTCGAGGTCGTCCTCGGCCAGGGCGTCGGCGAGGGCGAGGACGGCGCTGCCGGTCGCGGGGTCGTCGAGGAGGGCGCCGACGCCCGCGGGCGCGGCGC
>NZ_JABEMA010000529.1 GCF_013004605.1 Pseudokineococcus marinus | reverse complement strand
ACCAGCACCCCGGCGCCGGCGGCGCGGCCGACGCCGACCATCACCGACATCGGCGTCGCCAGCCCCAACGCGCAGGGGCAGGGGCAGGGGCAGGGGCAGGGGCGTGCCGAGCGCGGCGCTCCCGCGGCCCGCCAGGCCGGCGGCGAGCTGCCGAGCGGCTCGCTCGCCAGCGGACGTCGGCCGGGCGCCGACGCCCCGGCCCCCTCGTCCCAGGGGTGACGCCGTGCCGACCGACCTCCCCGTCGACCGGGACACGGGTGCCGTAGGGCACAATCCCGGCGTGCAGCTGATCGCCGAGCTCGAGGCCGACACCGCCGAGGTGCCGCGGGCCCGGCAGCTGCTCGGTCGGGCCCTCGCGGCCTGGCAGCTCGACGAGGACGCGGCCGACACGACCCTCCTGCTCGCCTCCGAGCTCGTGACCAACGCCGTCCGCCACGGGCGCCCTCCCGTCCACGTCCACGCCGAGGTCAGCGCGGGCGTGGTGCGGGTCGAGGTCGACGACGCGAGCCCGAGCCCGATCCGCCCGCAGGACCCGGACCTCGACGACCTCGGCGGCCGGGGCCTGCAGCTCGTCGAGATGCTGTCGTCGGCGTGGGGCTCCCGTCTGCGAGACCGGCGCCACGACGACGGCCGGCCCGTCAAGTGCGTCTGGTTCGAGCTCCGCGCGAGCGCACCGCTCGCCTCGTGACGCCGCGCGCCGCACGCGGGACCGGGCTTGGCGGGCCGGCGCGCCGCGGCGACGGCGCCAGCCGGGACCCGGCGGCGGGCGATCCCGGCCTCTTCGGCCCCGACAGCGTCACCTGGCGCCTGCACGCCGACCCCGTGGCCGGGGTGGCCGGCCTGCGCGCCCTGCTGCTGCAGGCCCTGCACCCGCTCGCCATGGCGGGCGTCGACCAGCACTCGCGCTTCCGCGTGGACCCGTGGGGGCGGCTCACGACGACGGCGGACTTCGTCGCGACGACGACCTTCGGGTCGACGGCCGAGGCGACGGCGCTCGCGGCCCGCGTGCGCGGCGTGCACCGCCGCGTCCGGGGCACGGACCCCGAGACGGGCGAGGACTACGCCGCCTCCGACCCCGAGCTGCTCCGGTGGGTGCACTGCTGCCTCGTGGACAGCTTCCTCACCACCGCCGAGCGGGCGGGCGCCCCGCTCGCGGCCGAGGACGGCGACGCCTACGTGCGCGAGCAGGTGCGGGCCGCCGAGCTCGTCGGCATCCCCGCCGACCGCGCCCCGGCCGCCGGGGGGAGCGAGAAGTGAGCGAGGACGCAGTGAGCACGGACACCACCGCCGCCGCCGAGCAGCGCGGGTACCGCAAGAACCGCAT
>NZ_JABEMA010000528.1 GCF_013004605.1 Pseudokineococcus marinus | reverse complement strand
CCCGACCCCCGGCGCGGGGCGCCGCGCCGCGCCCTGGAGCGCGCGGGCGACGTGGTGACGTCGTGGGTCGCGCGCGCGGACACGCCCGCGACGAGCTTCTACCTGCTGTCCGCCACCACGGGGATCCTCGTCGTCCTCGGGCTCGTCATGGTCCTGTCGAGCTCGAGCGTGGAGTCGCTGCAGGCGGGTGACTCGCCCTTCGCGGCCTTCACGAGCCAGCTGCTCTTCGCCGTGCTCGGGCTGCCGCTGGCGTACGCCGCCTCGCGCGTGCCGGTGCGGGTCTGGAAGGCGCTCGCGTGGCCGGCGGTCGGCCTCGCGGCGGTCCTCCAGCTGCTCGTCTTCAGCCCGCTGGGGGACGAGGTCGGGGGCAACCGCAACTGGATCTACGTCGGGGGCTTCTCGCTGCAGCCGTCGGAGTTCGCCAAGCTCGCCCTCGCGGTGTGGCTCGGCGCCGTCCTCGTGCGCAAGGCGCCCCTGCTGCGGGACTGGAAGCACGTCGCCGTGCCGGTCGTGCCGGTGGCCGGGGGCGTGCTGGGGCTCGTGCTGCTCGGCCACGACCTCGGCACGGGCATGGTCGTCATGCTCGTCATCGCGGCCGCGCTGTGGGTCGCGGGCGTGCCCGCGAAGATCCTCCTGCTCCCGGCGACGGCCCTCGCGGCGGTGGCCACCGTCATGGTGCTCACCAGCCCCAACCGGATGACCCGCATCGGCGACTTCCTCTCGGGGGAGTGCGACCCCCAGGGCGGCTGCTACCAGTCGGCGCACGGGCTCATGGCGCTCGCGGGCGGCGGGGTCACGGGTCTCGGGCTCGGGTCGAGCCGGGAGAAGTGGTCCTACCTGCCCGAGGCCCACAACGACTTCATCTTCTCCATCATCGGCGAGGAGCTGGGCCTGCTCGGGACGCTGCTCGTGCTCGTCCTCTTCGGCGCGCTCGCGGTGGGGTGCATGCGCGTCATCCGGCGGCACGAGGACCCCTTCGCCATGGTCGTCACCGCGGGCGTCATGGCGTGGGTGGTCGGCCAGGGCCTCGTCAACATGGCCGTCGTCCTCGGCCTCGTCCCCGTCATCGGCGTGCCCCTGCCGCTCGTCAGCGCGGGCGGCTCCGCCCTCGTGGCGACGCTGCTCGGCCTCGGGGTCGTCCTCTCCTTCGCGCGCACCGAGCCCGGGGCGCCGGCCCTGCTCGCCACCCGCGCCGGCGTCGTGCGGCGCTCGCTCGTCGTGGCCGCCGCCCCGCTCTCGCGGCGCTCGGCG
>NZ_JABEMA010000527.1 GCF_013004605.1 Pseudokineococcus marinus | reverse complement strand
TCCACCGCCCCCGCGGGCGGCGCGCTCGCCCGGCGCGCCCGTGCGCCGGCGGGCCTACTCTGCCGCGCGTGGTCGCGGCGGAGCACGGCGGTGGGGTCGGCGGGGCGCCGGAGGGCGCCTCGGGCGAGCACGGCGGGGCGCGCGAGCCGGTGGTCGACCCGTCCGCGCGGGTCACCTACACGGGCACCGGGCTGGAGGACGACGCGCCCCTGTGGGCCGCCGACCCGCCCCTCGCGCCGCTGGGGCTGCTCGAGCGGTGGTACGCCGACGCGGCCGCGGACGAGCGCGTCGTCGAGCCGGGCGCCGTCGTCCTCGCGACCGTCGACGCCGACGACGTCCCCGACGCGCGCACGGTGCTGCTCAAGGGCCTCGACGGGCGCGGCGCCGTCGTCTACACGAACCTCGCGTCGGCCAAGGGGCGCCAGCTCGAGGCCCGCGCGCACGCGGCGCTCGTGCTGCCGTGGCACGCGATGTCGCGCAACGTCCGTCTGCGGGGGCGCGTGGAGCGGGTGGCCCGCGAGGAGTCGGCGGCCTACTTCGCCCAGCGCCCGCGCGGGTCGCAGGTGGCGGCGTGGGCGTCGGCGCAGTCCAAGCCCGTGGGCAGCCGCGCCGACCTCGAGCGCCGCGTCGCCGAGCTGGAGGAGCGCTTCGCCGGGCAGGAGGTGCCGCTGCCGCCGACCTGGGGCGGGGTGCGGGTCCTGCCCGTCGCCGTCGAGCTGTGGGCCGGGCGCGCCTCGCGCCTGCACGACCGCGCGGCGTGGACGTCGCTGACGGGCGAGCCGGCGCGCCTCGACGACGCCGACGCCTGGCGCCTCGCGCGCCTGCAGCCCTGAGGGGCGAACGGGCGACGACTCGCCCTGGGTAGCGGCTCACGAGGGCGAACAGGCGACGACTCGCCGTCATGACCGCCTTCGAGGGGCGAACAGGCGACGACTCGCCCTGTCGGGTGCTGGCGGTCCGGGGCGCGGAACAGCCCCCGGGTCCGACGTCGTCGACGTCGCGCCGTGCTGGACGGGCACGGCACCCGGGGGCTGCGGTGGCTGCCGGGATCTCGCCGGTCGCCTCTGTCGCACCGGGGCCTGTTCCCCGGTCGGCGGCCGGACTCGACTGCTGGGCAGCGTCGTCCGAGGTGCTCGGGCGGCTAGCGGGCAGCCACCTCACGCGTCCTTGTACCACTCACTGTACGGACCACCTCCTCTCTCGTGTGGCGGCACCGTACGTCCGCCCCCGGCGCCGCGCCAGGGGTTTCCGCGGGTCCCGCGGACGAGGCCGAGAGGGCGGCG
>NZ_JABEMA010000526.1 GCF_013004605.1 Pseudokineococcus marinus | reverse complement strand
ACCTGGACGCCGGGCGACGTCGCCCTCGGCTTCGCCGCGGACGTCACCGGCGTCGCCGTCGACGCGGGCCGGCTCGCGCCGGACGAGTACGCCCCCCGCGCCCCGGACCCCGCCCTCGCCGCCGCCGACGCGCTGGCCGACCTGCTGCGCGCGAGGGGCGTGGACGTCGTCGGGCAGGCCCGACGCACCGACCCGGCGCTCGTGCCCGCGGGCGCGCCGGTCCTCGGCGAGGTGCGCTCGGCGCCCGTGGCCGACGTCGTCGAGCACGTCCTGCGGGTCAGCGACAACACGGGGGCCGAGGTGCTCGGGCTCCTCGTGGCGCGCGCGAGCGGCGCCCCGGTGACGCCGGAGGGGGCGACGTCGGCCGTGCGCGCCGCCGTGGCGGAGCGGGGCGTGGCGGTCGACGGCGTCGCGCTGACGGACTCCAGCGGCCTCGGTGACGGGAGCGCCCTCACCGCACGGGCGCTCGTCGACGTGCTCGGCCTGGCGGCGCGCGAGGAGGAGCTGCGCCCGCTCCTCGAGGGCCTGCCCGTGGCCGGGCTCACGGGCTCGCTCGCCTCCCGGCTCGGCGACGAGCCCGCCGCCCGCGGGGTCGTGCGCGCCAAGACGGGCACGCTCACCGGCGTCACGTCGCTCGCGGGCGTCGTCGTGGACGCCGACGGGCGCCTGCTCGCCTTCGCCGTGCTCGCCGACGCCGTCCCGGCCACCGAGCCGGCGCGCGCCGCCGTCGACGACGTCGCCGCCGCCCTCGCCGCCTGCGGCTGCCGCTGACCCGCGCGGCCTCGAGGGCGGAGCGGGCGTCACCTCCACGGCGGGGGAAGGACCGGGGTGGAGGAGGCACCGGGTCGGTGCCGGGGACGCCGCCTACGGTGGCGGCGTGACCACGCAGGCGGGGCCGGGCAGGACGTCGGACGGGACGACGCCGGGCGGGGGGACGACGCCCGGCGAGGTCCCGCTCGTCGACCAGCTCGTCGACTGGGAGCTGGCCGTGCGCGTCGCCGGCCGCCTCGCGCCCCCCGGGCCGCAGGTCACGCGGGCGGAGGCCGACCGGGCGGTCAGCCAGCTGCGACGCCTCGCCGAGCGGGCCACGGGGCACGTGGCCGAGACGACGGGCCTCGACGTGCCGCCGGACACGGGCGCCGTCGTCGTGGACCGCACCGGGTGGGCACGGGCCAACGCGGCAGCCTTCCGCGCGCTGCTGGAGGCGCCGGTCGTGCGCGCCCGCGACGCGCGGCGGGAGAAGGACGAGCGC
>NZ_JABEMA010000525.1 GCF_013004605.1 Pseudokineococcus marinus | reverse complement strand
CCGGGCGGGTCGACCTCGGTGACCCCGCCGCGCAGCGCGGTCGCCTGCTGGGCGCGGGCCTCGCCGTAGCCCTCGAGGCGGCTGCGGGCGCTGGCCCCGCGGCCCCTCACCGGCGGCTCCGCCGGCGCCGCCACCGGCGGTGGCGAGCGCGGCGGTCCCCTCCGCCGGGCCCTCGGCGGCGAGGCGGGCCTCCTCGCGGCGGTGGGCGCGCACCTGCTCGGTGTGCGCCTTGACCCGGTCGTCGCGGCTCTTGATCTCGGCGAGGATCGCCGGCGCCACGAAGATCGAGGAGTACGTGCCCGCGAGCGTGCCCACGAAGAGGGCCAGGGACACGTCGCGCAGGGTCCCGGCCCCGAGGAGCAGGGCGCCGATGAAGAGGATCGAGGCGACCGGCAGCGCCGCCACGACGGAGGTGTTGATGGACCGCACCACCGTCTGGTTGACGGCGAGGTTGATCTGCTCGAGGTAGGTCCGCGACGACCCCTGCAGGACCCCGGCCGTCTGCTCGCGCACCTTGTCGAAGACGACGACGGTGTCGTAGAGCGAGAAGCCGAGGATGGTGAGGAAGCCGATCACCGAGGCCGGCGTCACCTCGAAGCCGACGAGCGCGTAGACGCCCGCCGTGACCACGAGGTCGTGGACCAGGGCCACGAGGGCGGCCGCCGCCATCGCGAGGTCGCGGAAGTACACGGCGATGACGCCGGTGACGAGCACGAGGAAGATCCCGATGCCGATGAGGGCCTGACGGGTGATGTCCGCGCCCCACACCGGGCCGACGAAGCTGGACGTCACCTGGCTCGGGTCGACGTCGTACGCCGCCGCCAGGGCGTCCGCCACGTCGGCGGTCAGGTCCTCGGGGACGGCCTCGGTCTGGATGCGGACGGAGTCGCCGCCGACCACCGACACCGACGGGGGCTGGGCGTCCGGGAGCACCTCGGCGACGGCCTCGAGCGCCGGGTCCTCGGAGGCGTCCGCGACCTGGGAGACGCGGTACTCCGAGCCCCCGGTGAACTCGATGCCGGGGTTGAAGCCCCGCACGACGAGCACGAGGACGGCCAGCAGGACGACGACGCCCGTGATGGCGAGCAGCCGGCGCCGGCGCTCGACGAAGTCGAAGGACCGACGACCCGTGTAGAGGTCGTTGCCGAAGGCGGCGAAGCTGGGCACGGGTCAGTCCTCCGTCGGGGTCGTGCGGCCGGCACCGTGGTGGGCGGGGTCGCCGCTCCCGATGCTGTCGGGGCCACCGCCGTCGGGGACGCCCTCCTCCTGCTCCCGCCGCTCGCGCGCCTCGGCGGCGCGGCGCTCGGCGATGGTCATCCGGCGCGGCTGGGCCGCGGCGGCCGG
>NZ_JABEMA010000524.1 GCF_013004605.1 Pseudokineococcus marinus | reverse complement strand
GGCCGCCCTCCTCGCGGGCGCGGGGGGATGATGGGGCGCGTGAGCACCGCCGCGCCCGAGCCCGGGCGGCCCGTCGCCGCGTCGACGGAGCGCCCGACCCCGCCGCCGCCCCGCCGCCCCCGGCCACGGCAGACGGCGCGGGACATGGTCGTCTCTCTCGGCGTCATCCTCGCCTGCGTGGCGGTCGTGCTCCTCTTCCTGCCCCGGCCGCAGGCGGTCGAGCAGCCGGCGGTCGACGTCGCCGGCGCTGCCGCAGGGGCCCAGCAGCGCGTCGACTTCCCGGTGCCCGTGCCCGCCGTCCCGGACGGCTGGACGCCCAACGCCGCGCGCGTGGACAGCGGGCCGGACGGCGTCACCACGTGGGTCGTCGGCTGGGTGACGCCGTCGGAGGAGTACGCGGGCCTGCGCGTCGCGGGCTCCGCCACCGAGCGGTGGGTGCGCGACGTCACCTCCGCCGGCACCGAGGAGGGCGTGCAGGACGTCGACGGCGAGGAGTGGCGCGTCTTCTCGGCCGCGCCCGAGCGCCGGTCCGACCCGCCGCGGCGGGCGCTCGTGCGCGAGGAGGGCGGCACCACCACCGCCGTGCTCGGCACGGCGGAGTTCCCCGAGCTGGTGGAGCTGGCCGCGGCCGTGCAGGCCGCGCAGGCCGGCTGACGACCGGGGACTCGCGGAGGCTGCCCGCGACGGGGGCGGCGGTCAGCCCCGGTCGGCGTCGGCGGCGGTCGCCCCGTCCAGGCGGCGGCGGGCGCCGTCCAGGTGCTCCTCGCAGCGCGAGGCGAGGGCCTCGCCGCGCTCCCACAGGGCCAGCGAGCGCTCCAGCGGCGTGCCGCCCGCCTCGAGGGCCGCGACCACGCGCACGAGCTCGTCGCGCGCCTGCTCGTACCCGAGGGTCGAGGGCGCCGGGAGGTCCGAGAGGTCGCCCGCCGTCGCGCCGGCGGCCGCGGGGGAGTCGTCACGCGCCATGCGCCGAGCCTAGGCGCCGGGCCGGCGGGCCCTCCTGCCCTCCCGCCCGGGGGGCGACGTGCGGCCATGTCGCCCCGGTGAGGGCGCGGGTCAGGCGAAGGGGTCGAGGACCCGTCCCTCGGCGTCGACCTGGGCCTCGACGTCGACGACGAGCTCGCCGGCGGCCAGGCGCACGCGCAGCTGGTCGCCCGGGTCGGCCTCCAGGGAGCTGCGCAGGACGCGGCCGTCGGCGTCCTGCACGACGGCGTACCCCCGCTCCAGCGTCGAGGCGGGTGACAGCGTGCGGACGGCGCGGCGCAGGCCCGCCACCTCGGCGGCGTCGCGCTCGAGGACGGCGGCCACGGCCCGCCGGGCC
>NZ_JABEMA010000523.1 GCF_013004605.1 Pseudokineococcus marinus | reverse complement strand
TCGTCGGGCGGGGGAGGTGCGCCCACCCCCTGGCGGCGCAGGAGGCCCCGCACGGCCCGCATGTCGGCGAGGACGCCCTGGCAGCGGGCGCAGCCCAGGACGTGCGCCGCCGTGAGCGCCTCGGGCGGCGGCGCGCCGTCCGGGCGCTCGCGGCGCTCCCGCACCGCGACGAGGTCGGCGTCGAGCAGCGCGTCGACCTCCTCCTCGGTGGGGTGGGCGGCCGGGGCGCCCTCCGGCGCGGTGCCGGGGCTCTCGCGCGGCCGCTCCTGCGCCGGTCCTCCGGAGCCGCGGACGTCAGCGGCACGCTCGTCGCCGCCCGTCGGGGCACCGGGGACGTCGCCCGGGACGCCGTGGAAGAGCCCGTCGGGGCGCTCGTCGTCGTCCGACGGGTCCGCGGGGAGGGGCCGGTCGCTCACGGCACCTCCTCGGGGTCGCGGGGGTCTCGGTCGTGCGGACGGGGGTCGTGCGGACGGGGGTCGTGCGGGCGGACCTGGTGCGGGGCGGGGTCGTGCGGGTCCGGGTCGGGGGCCAGGCGGTCGCGGACCCCGGTCCCTGCGGGCTCCTCCCGCCGGGAGGCCGCCCCGCCCTCTCGGACGTCGCGCCGGCCGGTGCGGTTCCCCCCGGCACCGACACCGGCGCCGCTCCCGGCCCCGCGGACCCCGGCACCCGCCCCCGACGGCCCTGCGGGGCGCTCGGGGGCGCGGGGGTCGAGGCCGCGCTCGCGCAGGAGCGCGGCGAGGGCGGCCCGCCCGCGGGCGCACCGCGACTTCACCGTGCCCACGGCGACGCCGAGGACGGCGGCGGCCTCCGCCACGGGCAGGTCCTGCAGGTCCACGAGGACGAGGGCGGTGCGCTGGTGGTCGGGCAGGCGGTCGAGCGCGGCGCGGACGTCGACCTCGAGGTCCACGTCCGCCGCCGCGTCGCCGCGGGCGGCCAGCCGCTCGACGGCGTCGCGGGGGGCGTCGTCGCCGCCGGGCGCCGGCGCGTCCAGCGGCACGGTCCGCCGCACCCGCGCCCGCCGCAGCCGGTCGAGGCTGGCGTTGACGACGATCCGGTGCAGCCACGTGGTGACGGCCGCCTCGCCCCGGAAGCGGGCGGCGCCCCGCAGCGCCGAGACGAAGGCGTCCTGCACGGCGTCGGCCGCCTCCTCCCGGTCCCCGAGCACGCCGAGGGCCACGGCCCACAGCCGCGGCCCGTGGCGGCGCACCAGCTCGGCGAAGGCGTCGGGCTCCCCCCGCACGTGGGCGCGCAGGAGGGCCGCGTCGTCCTGGTCCCTGACGTGCTGGTCCCTGGCGTCGTGGCCCAGCACCCCCCGGTCCGCCGCGCCGGCTGCGGCCCGCTCGGGCCGCGCGCCGCGCGGGACGCCGTC
>NZ_JABEMA010000522.1 GCF_013004605.1 Pseudokineococcus marinus | reverse complement strand
GCCCGGCCAGCCGCACCACGCCCCCGCCCGCCTCGCGGCAGTCGAGGGCGAGGTCGGCTCCGACCAGCGCGTCGACCGGGGCGCCGCGCAGGACGACGTTGCGGCGCGGCAGCCGTGGGTCCAGGCCGCCGCCGGGCTGCTCGGCGCCGGGGAGCCCGAGGTCGCGGGCGACCCCCTCGAGCGCCTCCACGGCCATCAGGGTCACGGCGGCGTCCATGTGGGCCGCGCGGCCGAAGAAGCGGTCGCCCACGACGCCCTTGCCGGCGACGACGTCGACGCGCGGCAGCGCTGCCGACGGCGGGTGCGGGGCGCCGTCGCGCGGGCGGCCGAAGTAGTGGTGCTCCGGCGACGCCAGCAGGAGGACCACCTCGACGGGGGTCTGCACCGGGAGGTCCTCGAGCAGGGGCCCGGGGTGCGTCGGGGCGTCAGGCACGGCGCCATCCTCGCGCGCCCCGCCGGCCCCCTGCCGACGAGGGCCGGGCGCCCGGGTGACGGGCGCCGGGTCCTGGGGTAGGCACGCGGTATGGCCGACGACCCGCCCGACCTGAGCGCGCCTGCTGACCGACCGCCCGACACCGGTCCGCGCCGGGGACGGCATCCGAGCCCGGTGGCGACCCGCGCGCTCGCCCGTGCGGGGCGCGACGACGACCGCGAGGGCCTCGGGCCGCCGCTGCGGCTGGAGGGCGTCGTCGAGGAGGGCGTCGAGGCCGGTGCCGTCGTCCTGCGGGAGGCGTCGGGGCGGACGTGGCTGCTCGGCGCCTCGCGGCGCGGCCTCGTCGGCCACCGGGTGCGCCTGGTGGGCGCGGAGCGCCGGGGCGTCCTGACGACGGCGCAGCAGGGGCCGCCCCTGGCCGTGCGCGAGCTGGAGGACCTCGGGCCGGCCTGAGGCTCCTCGTCGGGCTCCCTCCTCGCCGGGAGCTCGTGGTCCGGCTCCTCCTCGACGCCACGAGACCGACGGACGACGGCGTCACGTCGCCGTGCAGACGCCGCCCGTCGGTCTCGTGCTCCTGTCCTGCCCTTCGTCGGTCTCGACCACCCCGCGCCTGCTCCAGCGCGCACCTGCTCCAGCGCACACCCGATCCAGCGCGCCGCGGGGCGGGCGGGGCCCGTCCCGACGGTGCGCACAGCGGCGACGTCGTCGGCCCGGTGCACACCCCCGCCGTCGTCTCGACCGCTCGCCGCCACGGCTCCCTAGCGTCGCGGTGTCCCCTCCGGGGACGGGCGCGGACCAGGGCGGTCAGCGGGAGGCGGAGGAGGTACGTGGTGGCTGCGGGGGTCGAGGCGCTGGTGGGAGCGGCGGTGCCCGCCGCGGCGGCGGCGAGCGGGGCGGCCGCGGCCCTGAGGCTGGCG
>NZ_JABEMA010000521.1 GCF_013004605.1 Pseudokineococcus marinus | reverse complement strand
ACCGCGGTGCTCACCGGCGCGCGCTGAGCCGGCCCGCGTCGGGGCGCCACGGAGGCGTCACGGAGGCGCCACGGGGCGCCACGGAGGCGCAGCGGGGGGCGCCGCGGGGCGGGTCCGCTTGCCGGGTCCGCCCCGCGGGCGCACCGTGGGCCGTCCGACGGGATCAGCGCTGGAGACGGCGGCGCGTCCCGTGCGCCCGCGAGGAGCACCCAGATGGCTGCGCGACGGCACGGCACCGCAGACGCCCGGCACGACGGGGGGCGAGCCGGTGCCCCGGTCCCGGCGGGCCGCGGCGGGGAGGTCCGACGGTGACGACCTCCGACCCCGACCCGCGCGGGGCGGCGCCGGTCGCGACCGCCCACTTCGTCGGGACGGCGACGGCCGTCCTGCGGCTGGGACCCTTCACGCTGCTGACGGACCCGAACTTCCTCCACCGCGGCCAGCGCGCCTGGCTCGGGTACGGGCTCGTCAGCAAGCGCCTGTCCGAGCCGGCGATGAGGGTCGACGAGCTGCCCGCGCTCGACGGCGTCGTGCTCAGCCACCTCCACGGTGACCACTTCGACCGGGTCGCCCGGCGCGGTCTCGCGCGCGAGCTGCCCGTCCTCACCACCGGGCAGGCCGCCGAGCGCCTGCAGCGCTGGGGCTTCTCCGCGGCGCGCGGGCTGGCGACGTGGGAGACGACCGTGCTGCGGCGCGACGCCTGGACGCTGCGCATCACCTCGACGCCGGGCACGCACGGGCCGGGGCCGGTGGCACGGGTCCTGCCCGAGGTCATGGGCACCGTCTACGAGCTCCTCCACGGCGAGGGCGGCGCGGAGCCCGCGCTCGTCCACCGGCTCTGGGTCAGCGGCGACACCCTCCGTCGGCCCTTCCTGCACGAGGTCGTCGAGCGCCACGGACCGCTCGACGCGGCCGTCCTCCACCTGGGCGGCACGCGCGTGCTCGGGCTGCTCGTGACGATGGACGCCCGCCAGGGCGCCGACGTCGTCCAGATGCTCGCGCCCGGCGTCACCGTCCCCGTGCACTACGACGACTACACGGTCTTCCGCTCCTCGCTCGGGCACTTCGTCGACGAGTGGCGGCGCCGCCGCCTGCCCGGCGAGCTGCGCCTCGTCCAGCGCGGGGAGACGGTCTCGCTCGTCCCCGCCCCCTGAGGCGCCGCCCGACGTCGCGCCCTCACGCCGCCCGGTCGTCCGCCGTCCGCCGGCCCGCTGTCCGCTGGCCCGCTGTCCGCTGGCCCGTCGTGCGGTCGCTGGTGGCCCGCAGCCAGCCCCGCAGGAGCGCGGTGGCGGCGCGGTCGGGGACGGCGCGGAGGAGCGCCTCGGGCAGGACCCGGCCGGTGGGCTCGCGCCGCGACGCCTCGGAGACGAGCGCCGTGCGGGGGTGGCT
>NZ_JABEMA010000520.1 GCF_013004605.1 Pseudokineococcus marinus | reverse complement strand
GCACGGCTCGTGGGTGACCTCGACCGTGCGCATGGGCGAGCTCCTGGACAACCTCGTGCGCTGGGACCTGCACCCCGAGCGCCTCGTCACCGCGACGTTCCCGCTCGAGGAGGCCGCCGAGGCCTACCGCACCGCCGACGCCGCCGCCGGCGGCAAGGTCGGCGTCGTCTGGCCCGACGAGGGCTGAGCCCGGCGCCGCCGCCCTCGCGGGCGGCGGCGCCGGTGGGCGGCGCGGCGCTCCCGGGTCAGCGGGAGATGAGCGCCAGCGAGAAGAGGGCGTCGTCGTCGCCGAGGGGCGCGTCGGGCCACGTCATCCCGACCGCGACGAGGAGCTCGGGCGCGGCGGGCGGCCCGTCGTGCGCCTCCACGACGTCGGCGTCGGGCAGCCCGAGCCGCCCGCCGGCGGCGCAGTGCGCCTTGACCGCGCCGCCGACGACGTTGGCGATCTCCGCGAGGACGTCGAGGGCGTCGGCCTCGCCGACGACCTCGTCCTCGTCCATCGCGAGCATCGCGCGGGCCCACCGCTCGGCGGCGAGGGGCGCGCAGCTGACGACGAGGTCGCCCTCCCAGGAGCCCTCGATGCCGATCGTCGACCGCAAGAGGCGGCTCCCGGCCGGGTGCCACCCCGCCTCGACGGGCGCGTCATCGACCTCCGGGTCGGCGGACACCGAGCGCCAGAGGTCGCCGACGAGGCCGAGGAGGTCCTCCGCGGTGACGGCGGTCGGGGCGTCGGGGCCGGTGACGACGGACGTCTCGCTCACGACCACGACGCACCCCCCGCCGTCGCGGGCTCCCCCACCGGGGCGGGCGCCAGGCCCAGCAGCTCGAGCTTGCCGAGCAGCGCCTCGGGCGTGAAGGGCTTGAAGAGGTACTCGTGCGCCCCGGCCGCGAGGGCCTTGACGACCTGCGACTGCTCGGACTCGCTCGTCACCATCATGAGCGCCATCGAGCGCAGCTCGCGCCGGCGGCGGACGGTCGTGACGAGCTGGAGCCCGTCCATGACGGGCATGTTCCAGTCGATGCAGGCGATGTCGGGCACGTCCCCGCCGGCGGCGAGGTGGCGCTCGAGGACGTCGAGGGCCTCCTGGCCGTCACCCGCCTCGAGCACGTCCATCCCGGCACGGCGCAGGACCCCGCTGACGATGCGGCGCATCGCACGGGAGTCGTCCACCACGAGGGCGATCATCGAGTTCCTCCGCTGTCGGGTCGTGGGCCGCCGGGGGCTGCGGTCCGAGGTCGTGCGCTGGTGGGGTGCGTCCGGGCGTCCGGTCGGGCGTCCGTCCGAGAGGCGGCCGCCGACGGGTGCGGTGGCGCCGCCCGTGGTGGCGGGGCGGGTGGGCGCCCGCCCGGGGGCGGTGCGAGCAGCCGGCGCGGCGAGCCGGGCACGACG
>NZ_JABEMA010000052.1 GCF_013004605.1 Pseudokineococcus marinus | reverse complement strand
GCTCCCGCCCCGGCGCCGATCACGAGCGCCCCGCCCAGCCCGGCGCCGCGCACGCCGGCGCCCGCGGAACCCCTGCCGACCGCGACGCCTGCACCCCACGCCGGGCCCCCCGCCGAGCCGACCCCGACCGCGACGCCGGAACCGCCCGCCCCGGCGCCCGGGACGGCGCTCGCCGCGCTGGCGACGCTGCCGGTCAAGGGCCGCGCCCCGAAGACCGGCTACGACCGCGACCTCTTCGGCCAGGCGTGGGCCGACGTCGACCGCAACGGCTGCGACACCCGCAACGACGTCCTGCGGCGCGACCTCGTCGACGTCGTCCTCGACGCCCGCACCGGCGGCTGCGTCGTCCTCACCGGCCTGCTCGCCGACCCCTACACGGGCACGACGCTCGCCTTCACCCGCGGTGTCGGCACGAGCGCGGAGGTGCAGGTCGACCACGTCGTCGCGCTCTCCGACGCCTGGCAGAAGGGCGCCCAGCAGTGGGACGCCGCCACGCGGGAGGCCTTCGCCAACGACCCGCTCAACCTCCTCGCCGTCGACGGCCCGACCAACGGCGCCAAGGGCGACGGCGACGCCGCCACCTGGCTGCCGCCGCAGCGCTCGGTCCGGTGCGCCTACGTCGCCCGGCAGGTCGCGGTGAAGGCCGCCTACGGCGCCTGGGTCACCGAGGCGGAGCGCGACGCCGTCGCCCGCGTCCTCGCCGACTGCCCCGGCGAGCCGCTGCCGACGCCCGCGACGACGGGCACGCCGCCGCGGGGAGCAGGCCTCGACATCAGCGGCACCGCCGAGCGCGAGCCGGCTCCCGCGCCGGAGCCGGCTCCCGCGCCGGCGCAGCCCGCGGCACCCGCCGGAGGCGGCACCGATCCGCGCTTCGACACCTGCGGCGACGCGCTCGACGCCGGGTACGGCGAGTACGTGCGCGGCGTCGACCCCGAGTACGACTGGTACCGCGACGGCGACGGCGACGGGGTCGCCTGCGAGGGCTGACGCGCGAGGTGGCAGCACGACGACGCGCTAGAAGGCGTCCTCGTGCTGCCACCTCCGTCGCGCCTGGGCTGCCCGTCGCTCTCCGCGGGGGAGAGTGGCGCCCGTGCCCGCCCGCCTGGTCCCCGCGCTGCTCGCCGTCCTCGTGGCGACGACGGGATGCGGCCTCCTCGACGGCGCCGCCCCGCAGCAGCAGGAGGTCAGCGGCTCGGCGCTCGACGTCCTCGCGACGCTCGAGGTGCGTGATCGCGACCCGCGCACCGGCTACGACCGCGAGCTCTTCGGCGAGCGGTGGGCGGACGTCGACGGCAACGGCTGCGACACCCGCAACGACGTCCTGCGGCGCGACCTCGACGACGTCGACCTCGACCGCCGCAACGGCTGCCTCGTCTGGGCGGGCGTGCTCGTCGACCCCTACTCGGGCGTCGTCGTCGACTTCGAGCGCGGCCCGGACACGAGCCCGGAGGTGCAGGTCGACCACGTCGTCGCGCTCTCGGACGCGTGGCAGAAGGGCGCCCAGGAGTGGGACGCCGCGACCCGCGAGGCCTTCGCCAACGACCCGCTCAACCTCCTCGCCGTCGACGGCGACGTCAACGAGGCGAAGGGCGACGGCGACGCCGCCACCTGGCTCCCGCCGGACCGCGGCGTCCGGTGCGCGTACGTCGCCCGGCAGGTCGCGGTGAAGGCCACGTACGGCGCGTGGGTCACCGAGGCCGAGCGCGACGCCGCGGCGCGGGTGCTGGCCGAGTGCCCCGGCGAGCCGGTGCCGACGGCGGGCGAGGTGGAGGTACCGGCCCTTGGGAAGGCCTTCTGAGCCGACGACGAGGTCAGGTGTCCGCGACCCTCCGCGTCATGGCACTGACCTGTGGTGAGCTGCGCTGGTGGACAGCGTCGTCGAGCGGGTGACCCGCGAGCGGGCGATGGCGTGGGTCGAGCAGCGCGCGGCGGAGAACGGCGGCTGGATCAGCAGGGACCAGCTGCTCCGGGGCTTCCGCCCCGACGGCGCGGAGCCCCTGGGGCTGATCGACTACTCCCGCGGCATCCGGAACCCCGCCCACATGGCCGCCACGCTGTCCATCACCACCTCGGTCGGCGGCCCGTACGAGGACAGGGACCTCGGTGACGGACTGCTCCACTACGCCTACCGCCAGGGTGGTCGTGGCGGGGACAACACGAAGCTGCGCCGGGCCATGGAGCTGGGTGTCCCGCTCATCCTCTTCATCAAGACCGAGCCCAACGTGCTGGTGCCTGTGCACCCCGTCTACGTCGTGGCTGACGACGAGAGCACGCAGACCTTCGTCATCGCACTGGACGAGGAGTTCCGCGACATCGCCGACCCGACGTCGCTGACGGAGGACCAGCGGCGCTACGCCGTCCGGACGGCACGCCAGCGCTTGCACCAGCCTGTCTTCCGCGGACGAGTCATCCGCGCGTACGCCACGCGCTGCAGCATCTGCAGCCTGGCCCACGGCCGGCTGCTCGAGGCCGCGCACATCTACCCGGACAGCCACCCCGAGGGCCGTGCTGTGGTGAGCAACGGCCTGAGCCTGTGCTCCATCCACCACGCCGCCTACGACGCCAACCTGCTCGGCATCACCCCCGACCACGTCGTCCAGCTCGACGACGACCTGCTCGCCGAGGTCGACGGTCCGATGCTGCGGCACGGGCTGCAGGAGATGCACGGACGCGCTCTGACCCTGCCGGCGCGCCGCCAGGACAGGCCCGACCGGGAAGCCCTCGCCTTCCGGTACGAGGCCTTTCGCCGCTAGCGAGGCGCTCGTCGCGGAGCAGTGCGGCAACAGCCGTTGTGCACGAGCTGCTCTGAACCGGTCACCGGTGTCCGAGATGGCGGACGACGGGCGTTCCGCGTGGCACGGTGCCTCTCGTGGACGTCGTCGCCGGTGCCTACGAGTCGCTCGTCACGCGCCGCCTGGCCCGGTTGCTGGAGGAGACGACGCTCGAAGCGGCGTACGCGCGCGTCCCCGACGCTGCTGCGCCCGACGTCCTCGCCCGCCATGTCGCCGAGGCCGTGCGCAGGCGCCTGACGGACATGCCCGTCGCCGACCGTGCCGGGTACGTCAACAGCCTGCTCTCCGTGGAGCCGGGCGACGACCTCGACCTCGTCGACAGGGTCGAGCAGCTGACAGAGCTGCGGCAACCCGGACTGACAGGTCGCTGGCCGCAGGGGCGGCCCGCCACGCCCCTGTCCGACGTCGCTCTGCTGACGAACAGCCGCGGCGAGCCCAACCTCGGAGCGGAGCTCCGGCAGGAGATGGGCAGCGCCGACCACGTCGACCTGCTGTGCGCCTTCGTGCGCTGGCACGGGCTCCGGGTGCTCGAGGAGCCGTTGCAGGCGCTGCGGGACCGCGGCATCCACCTCCGCGTCGTCACGACGACGTACCGAGGGGCCACGGAGCGGCGGGCGCTCGACGAGCTCGTCCGGCGCTTCGGCGCCCAGGTGAGGATCCGCTACGACGCCCAGACGACTCGCCTCCACGCCAAGGCGTGGCTCTTCCGCCGCGAGTCCGGCTTCGACACGGGCTACGTCGGCAGCTCCAACCTCTCGAAGTCGGCGCTCGTCGACGGCCTCGAGTGGAACGTGCGCATCTCCTCCGAGGCGACGCCGACGCTCGTGCGCAAGTTCGAGGCGACCTTCGACACCTACTGGAACGACCCGGGGTTCCGCGACTACGACCCCGACCGCGACGCCGAGCTGCTCGACCGAGCCCTGGCGGCCGAGAGCGGCTCCTCGACCAGCGGTGCGGTGGTCTCCATCTCCGGCCTCGAGGTGACGGCACGGCCCCACCAGGAGCTGATCCTGGAGGCGCTCGACGTCGAGCGCCTCACCCGTGGCCGGCACCGCAACCTCGTCATCGCGGCCACGGGTACGGGGAAGACGGTCGTCGCTGCCCTCGACTTCCGCCGGCTGCGCGCCCAGTGGCTCGAGCGGGAGGGACGCGAGCCGCGGCTCCTCTTCGTCGCCCACCGCAAGGAGATCCTCGAGCAGGCGCTGCGCACGTACCGCGAGGTGCTCAGCGACGGCGTCTTCGGCGAGCTGCTCCTCGGCGGCGGCCGGCCGACCCGGTGGTCCCACGTCTTCGCGTCGATCCAGTCGCTGTCGGCCGAGGTGCTGGCCCAGCTCGACCCTGAGCACTTCGACGTCGTGGTGGTCGACGAGTTCCACCACGCCGAGGCGACGAGCTACCGGCGACTTCTCGACCGGGTGCGGCCCGCCGAGCTGCTCGGCCTCACAGCGACACCTGAGCGCGGCGACGGAGTCGACGTCCGCTCCTTCTTCGACGGTGAGACGGCGTACGAGCTGCCCCTGTGGTCTGCGCTCGAAGCCGACCTCCTCTGCCCGTTCCACTACTTCGGCGTCGCCGACGGGACGGACCTGCGCGGCGTCGACTACCGGCGGGGCGCTTACGACGTCGTGGGTCTGGACGGCGTCTACACGGGCAACGACGCGCGGACGCGCATCGTGCTCGCGGCCCTGCGCGACCGCGTCACGGACGTCGGTCGCATGCGCGCCCTCGGCTTCTGCGTGAGCGTCGCCCACGCCGAGTACATGGCGCGGAAGTTCGCTGACGCCGGCATCCCCTCGGCACCCGTCTCCGGCGAGACGCCGACGACCGAGCGGGAGCGCGCCTTCGCGCTGCTGCGCTCCGGTGAGCTCCGGTGCCTCTTCGCGGTCGACCTCTTCAACGAGGGTCTCGACCTCCCCGACGTCGACACCCTGCTCATGCTGCGGCCGACCCAGTCCTCGACCGTCTTCCTCCAGCAGCTGGGGCGCGGTCTCCGCCGAGCTCCGGGCAAGGCGGTGCTCACGGTGCTCGACTTCATCGGCCACCACCGCAACGAGTTCCGGCACGAGCTGCGCTACCGAGCGCTCACCGGCACGACGCGTGAGCAGCTGCAGCGGGACGTCGAGCAGGGCTTCCCCTACCTGCCCGCCGGGTCGCAGCTCGTCCTCGATCGGGTCGCGCAGGAGCTCGTGCTCGACAACGTGCGCTCGTCCCTCCGCTCGACGAAGAAGGACCTCGTGCGGGACGTCCGGGCCGCCGCGGTCGACGGTCGTGCGCCCGACCTAGACGCCTTCCTCATGAGCAGCGGGAGGCCCCTCAGCGACGTCTACCGCAAGGGAGGCAGCTACACGGAGCTGCTGCGGGCCAGCACCCTGCCCGTTCCTGAGGGAGCAGACGGTGAGGCGGCTCTCCTCCGCCGGCTGTCCGTGCTCGCGCACGTCGACGACCGCGAGCGCGCGGACCTCTACGCGCGCATGGCCGACGCCGACGGACCCGGCTACGAGGAGCTCGGTTCCCGGGACCAGGCGCTGGCCAGGATGCTCTTCTTCGCGCTGTGGCCGAACAAGGGCGACTTCTCCTCTTACCAGGCCGGCTTCGCTGTCCTCCGGAGCCAGCCGGCGGTGGCCGCGGAGGTCCGGCAGCTCATGGCCGGAGCCGTGGCGCGAGCCGAGCACGTCGCCCGGCCGCTGCCCGGCCTCGGGCACCTCCCGGTGCTGTCGCACGCCACCTACCGGCGTGAGGAGCTGCTGGCCGGCCTCGGATGGGCGACGTGGGAGAGGTCGGCGCGCGGCAACATCACCGGGGTCGCCTGGTCGGAGGACGAGCAGGTCGACGCCCTCATGATCAACCTGCGCAAGGACGAGGCCTCCTTCACGCCGTCGACGATGTACCGCGACTTCGCGCTGTCCCCGACGTTGTTCCACTGGGAGAGCCAGAACGCGACGTCGGAGACGTCGGTGTCCGGTCGTCGGTACGTCTCCCATCGTGCGGGTGGTTCGCACGTCGTGCTCTTCACGCGGGACGCCCCCACCGATGCGATCGGCGCCGCACCCTTCACGTGCCTGGGGACGGCGCAGTACGTCGAGCACCGCGGCGAGCGGCCCATGGCCATCACGTGGAGGCTCGACCGGGCGATGCCGCCGGCGGTCGTGCGAGCGGCCTCCGCGGTGTCCGCGTGACCGACGACAGAGGGAGCGCCGCGGGATCACCGTGGTGAGGCTGAGGGGTGGTCTCCGACGACGGCATCGGTCGTCCCGTGACGCACCACGGCGCCGCCCCCGCGCGAGCGGGGACGGCGCCGTGACGGCGGAGGCACGTCAGCCCGGCACGACCGCCCAGAGCAGCGCGACGACGCCGAAGCCCACGAGGCTGAGCACGGTCGTCAGCAGCGTCCACCGGCGCAGCCCGTCGGCGACCGACATGCCGAGGTAGCGGGTCACGACCCAGAAGCCCGAGTCGTTGATGTGGCTGAGCCCGAGGGACCCGAAGCCGAGGGCCAGGGTGAGCAGCGCGGTGTGCGCGACGCCGAGGCCTGCCTCCGTGGCGGCCCCGGCCACGAGGCCGGCGGACGTGATGAGCGCGACGGTCGCCGAGCCCTGCGCGGCCCGCAGCGCGAGGGCGAGGAGGTAACCGGCGAGGAGCAGCGGCAGGCCGAGGGAGGTCAACAGGTCCGAGACCGACCCGCCGACACCGCTCTCGGTGAGGACCCGCGCGAAGGCGCCACCGGCACCGGTGACGAGGATGACGACAGCGGCCGGCGGCAGCGAGCTCTCCATGACCTCGCCGAGCCGCTGTGCGCTCCAGCCGCGGCGCACGCCGAGCAGGTAACCCGCGAGGGCCAGCGCGACGAGCAGCGCGACGACCGGCGCCCCGACGAGACCGGCGACGGCCCGCAGCTGGTCGCCCTCCGGCAGGAGGGTCGCGCCCACCGTGCCGAGCATGATGAGGAAGAGCGGCACGAGGATGATCGCCAGCACGGTGCCGGCGCCCGGTGCGCGCTCGCCGGGGGCCAGGCCACCCGCCGATCCGCTCGCCGACCCCTCCGAGGAGCCGCCCGTGGCGGTGCGCTCAGCGACGGCGGTGGAGCCGGCGCCCTGGCCCGCGACCGCCGTCGTGCCGGAGGCGGCGCCCGTCGTGCCGAAGGACTCGAACTGCTCGCGCGTCGCCGGGAGCATCTCCATGTCGTCGCGGTTGATGCGCTTGGAGAGCAGGTGGGCGACCACGCCGACCGGCACGCAGATGGCGATGCCGAGGACGGTGACCCAGCCGACGTCCGCGCCGAGCACCGCGGCGCCGCCGACGACGCCGGGGTGGGGCGGCACGGACACGTGCACGGCGAGCATGAGACCGGCCACGGGCAGCCCGTAGCGCACGGGCGAGACGCCGGTGGCCTTGCAGAACCCGTAGATGATCGGCACGAGGATGATGAAGCCGACGTCGAAGAAGACGGGGATGGCGAGCACGCCGGCCGCCGCCGTCAGGGCCCCGGCGACACGGCGGGGGCCGAGCAGGTGCGCGAAGCGGCCGGCGAGGGACTCGGCGCCGCCGGACAGCTCGATGATCTTCCCGATCATCGCGCCGAGGGCCACGAGGATGGCGACGGACCCGAGGGTCCCGCCCATCCCGGCGATGATCGCGGGGACGACGCCCAGCTGCTCGGGCGCGTCGCCCTCGGCGGGGACGGTCGCGAGCGGCAGGCCGGCGACGAGGCCGACCAGCAGCGCGGTGACGAGCAGGGCCGCGAAGGCCTGCACCTTGAAGCGGATGACGAGGACGAGCAGCAGGGCGATGCCGGCTGCGCCGATGAGGGGGAGAGACCACTCGGGCATGGGGGGCTCCGTCGACGGTGACGTGGGCGTGCGGGGACGAGCCGACGGGGCGCGGTGCCCCGTCGGCGTGGGGCTCGGTCGTGCGGGTGAGGTGGTGCGGTCAGGCGGTGGTGCGCTCCGGGCGCACGACCTTGACGACGCTCGAGTCGTCCGCCGTCGCGAGGCCCTGGGCGGCGCCGAGGAGGAAGAGCTGCTCGGCGGCGGCCGCGACGGGCGCGGCCAGGTGGGCGGCGCGGGTGGCGTCCCCGACGATGCCCATGTCCTTGACGAAGATGTCGAGGCGGCTCCTCACCTCGGCGCCCTCGGGGCTGTGGGCCTCGAGCATCCGGCGGCCGCGGTCGCCGAGCATGAAGCTGCTGGCGGCACCGGCCATCAGCGCGTCCAGCGTGCGCTCCAGGTCGAGACCGAGGGCGTCGGCGAGGGCGAGCGCCTCGCCGGCGGCGGCGATGTGGACCCCGCACAGCAGCTGGTTGACCGTCTTGAGCGCCTGGCCGTCGCCGGGCCGGTCGCCGACGACGGTGAGCGTGCTCGCCAGCAGGTTGAGCACCGGCTGCGCCTTGGTGCGGGCCTGCGGCGTCGCGCCGACGACGACGAGGAGGTCGCCCGCGCCGGCGCGGGCGGGACCGCCCGACAGGGGCGCGTCGACGAGGTCGACGCCCTGCTCCTCGAGCCGCTCGACGACGGGGGCGAGCGCGGTCGTGCCCACCGTGCTCGTGAGGACGACGACGGCCCCCTCCTTCAGCCCGGCGGCGACGCCCTGCTCGCCGAAGAGGACGTCGTCGAGCTGCGCCCCGTCGCGGACGGCGAGCAGCAGGGCGTCGACGCCGTCGACGGCCTCGGCCGCGCTGCCGCACGGGGTCACGCCGCGCTCGCGGGCGAGCTCGAGGCGCTCTGCGGCGATGTCGAAGCCGCGGACGTCGAGGCCGGTCGACAGGCGGGTGGCCATCGGCAGGCCCATGGCGCCGAGGCCGAGCACGGCGACGCTGCGGACGGGCTCGTCGCTCGCGGCGGGGGGAGGGGTGGTCATGGCGATCCTTCGCGACAGGTGGGGGCGAGCGGGCAGAGGTGTCGTGGCTGAGGTCTCGGGGCAGGGTCGGGAGGCAGACGTCGAGGGGCGGTCGTCTGCGGGCAGGGCGGAGCGCGCCACCGGGCCGGGCGGGGGCCGCCCCGGTGGCGCGGATCGGGGGCCGGGCTCAGCCGGCAGCGGCTCCGGCGAGGCGGGAGACGACTCGGGCGAGGCCGTCGTCGTCCCCGACGTTGCCGGGGAAGACGACGTAGGGGACGCCTGCGGCGGGCCCGTCGGCGGGCTGCCACAGGGACACGAGGCCGGGGAGCATCGGTCCGACGACCGTCGCGCGGCTGATGCCGAGGCCGCGCACGGCGACGTCGTGCGACGTGATGCCGCCCTTGGCGACGACGAAGCGCGGCGGGCGCTCGGCGAGCACGCGGGCGACGACGTCCACCACCGCGTCCGAGACCGAACGGGACAGCGCGAGGCTCGCGTCGGCGTCGTCCGCGGTGACGAGGTCGCGGCTCGTCTGCACCAGCGCGTCACCGCGATCGAGGGCGTCGACGACCCGCGCGACGGCCTCGTCGAGGTGGCCCGCGCGGCGCTCGTCGTCGACGAGCACGGGCACCGACAGCTCGACGACCTCGGTGCCGGGGCGCTCGGCGACGAGCCGGTCGCGCTGGCGGGTCGTCAGCCCCGTGTGGGAGCCGACGACGACGAGACCGCCTGCACCGGAGCGGTCGGCGACGTCCACGTGATCGACGACGTCCGGCGCCTCCTGGCCGACGCGCGCCCGCACGAAGGCGGGGCCGGTGCGGTAGAGCAGGGTGCGGCCCTCGCCCTCGAGGCGCAGGCACGCCAGCGCCGTGACCTGCAGGTCGACCTGCGTGGCGGCGTCCACCGAGACGACCGCACCCGTGGGCGCCCCGCGCAGGACCTCGACGACGGCGTCGGGTCCGCGGCGGACCGTCGCGAGGTCGAGGACGACGACGTCGTCCGCCGGAACGGCGCCGCCCGTCTTCTCCTCGACCCACGCCGGCAGGTGCGAGCTGCGGTAGCCGAACGTCGCGTCGCGGGCGAACTCCGACTCCCCGACCGGCACCATCTCGCCGCCCTCGCGGGTCCAGTGGGTGCCGCCGGCGGTGACGCGCCCGGCGTCCGGGAAGGCCGGGGCGAGCAGGACGAGGTCGGGCCGGTCGAGGCCCGCGGCGGCGAGCTCCTGGGCGACGACGTCGGTCTCGAGGGGGAAGTGACCGCGCAGCGTCGAGTCGCTGCGGGACAGGAAGGTGACGCGCTTGCCGCGCTCGGCGGCCGCGGCCAGTGCGGCGCGCACGACCGCGCGGGTCCGCTCCTCGGTGGCGGCCGCGTCCAGGCTGCGGGAGTTGGTGAGGACGTAGAGCGCCGGGCTGCGGCCGAGCGCCCACGCGAGGTCGTCGGTCTCCCAGCGGGTCAGCACGGGGAGGTCGGCCACGGACTGCGTCCCGGTCGGGTCGTCGTCGAGGACGACGAGGGTCGTGCCCGCGGCCCGCAGGGCGTCCGCCACGTCGGCGGCCGTGGTCCCGGCCTCCGGGCCGGCCGTGCTCAGGATGTCGTCGAGCGTCATCGCTCCTCCTCCGCGTCGAGGTCTGCTGTCAGATATCTGACAAGGGATCGTCGACGGCGTCAAGAGGGGTTCCGCTCAGCCCCGGGCTGCGTCGGAGGTCGGGGGTGGGTCAGGGGGCGGGCGTGCGCAGGACGAAGCGGCGGAGGTCGGCCTCCGTCTGGTCCATGTGCGAGGCCATCGCCGCACGGGCCTGCTCCGGGTCGCCGGCGCGGAGCGCGGCGAGGACGTGGTCGTGCTCGGCGATCGCGTGGCGCTGCACCGGCTCGTGGCTCGAGGTGTCGCGCCGCGCGTGCTGCAGCACCCGGGCGAGGGGCTCCATGACGACGGTGAGGAAGACGTTGCCGCCGGCGCGCAGGACGACGTCGTGGAAGGCGATGTCCTCGCGCACGAAGGCGTCGACGTCGGAGCCCTCGTGGGCCGCGCGCATCCCGGCGAGGTGCGCCTCGAGCGCCGCGAGGTCCTCGTCGGTGCGGTGCTCGGCGGCCAGCGCGGCGGCACCTGTCTCGATCATCCGGCGCACCGCGATGAGCTGCAGGGCCGCGGCGCCCCCGTCGTCGGGGTGGGACACGCTGCGCACGAGCATGTCCAGCCCCGTCCACTGCGAGACCGGCGCGACCTCGCTGCGCCGGCCGGGCACCCCGCGGACGACGCCTTGCGCCTGCAGCAGCTTGATGGCCTCGCGGACGGTGAGCCGGCTGACGCCGTAGCGCTCGGCCAGGTCGGCCTCGGGCGGCAGCTGCTCCCCGGGCGGGAACTCCCCCTCGAGGACGTCGTCGGACAGGCGCTCGACGGTGGCCGCCACGAGCGACTGGCGTGCCATGGGTCGTCCTCGCTGTCGTGGGCTCGGGGGCGTCGCGACACAGTGCCGTGGTGCCGTGGGGGAACGCGCGTCAGCGTAGGGCGGGCCCGCACGCTCACGCCCGCGCCAGGAGCACCTCGCCCACCGCGGCGAGCAGCGCCGGCTCGAGGTCGAGCGCCTGCAGCCGCGACGCGCGCAGCGCCGCCGGCTGGTCAGCGGTGACGACGGCGTAGGCCCGGTTCTTGACGACGTGCTCAACCTGCGCGCGGTCGAGCAGCCGGAAGACCCGGTCGTGGACGTCGTTCGGGCGCAGCGCCGGCGCGGCTCCGAGGTCGACGCTCACCGTCGAGGACGGCGCCACGTCCTCGACGACGACGGAGGTCCTCGTCGCGGTGCGGCGCACGACGGCGTCCCGGGCGACGTCGTCGACCATGACGGCAGGGGTGGCGGCGTCGTCGAGCGCGACGAACGTCAGCGTCCAGGTGCGCCGGGCGGGGACGGCGTCGAGCGGCCCGGTCGCGGGTCCGACGGTGAGCCGGCCGGTGGCCTGGTCGTAGGTGAGCGGGGTGCGGACGAGCTCGCCGGTGGTGGTGTCGTCGTCCTCGAGGAGCTCGAGGGACCCGTCGGCGCCGACGACGACGAGCACCTCGAGGTGGTCGGGGTTGGCCGTGCCGTTGCCCGGGCGGGTCTCGCCGTCGAGCGGGACGAGCGCTCCCGCCGGCGCGAGGACGGGGATGGTCGTGAGGTCGCGGTGGAGCACGACCTCGCGGTCGCCGTCGTAGACGAGGTCGGTCATGACGTCGACCCAGGTGCCGGCGGGCAGCCATGCGCGGGTGGCGGCGAGCAGGGTGCGGCGGTCGGCGGGCTCGGTGATCGGCGCGACGACGAGCTGCGTGCCGAAGGTCGTCTGGTTCGGGACGCGGTAGGCCTCCTGGGCGTGCGGCCAGCGGTGGTACATCGGCTGGACGAGCGGGAGCCCCTCGGCGGCGGCGCGGTGGTTCATGGTGTGGAGGTAGGGCAGCAGGCGGTGCCGCAGCCGCAGGTGCTCGACCATGACCTCGCGGGCGGCGGCGGGGAAGTCCCACGGCGCCTTGGAGATGAAGGCGTCGGCCCCCGAGTGCAGCCGCGTGACGGGCGAGAAGACGCCGAGCTGGACCCACCGGGTCGTCAGCTCGTCGTCGCGGGTGCCGAAGAAGTGGCCGCCGACGTCGTGGCTCCACCAGCCGTAGCCGATGTTGGCCGCGGTGGCGGTGAAGAAGGGCTGGAAGGCCAGGGACGCCCAGGAGATGACGGTGTCGCCGGAGAAGCCCACGGGGTAGCGGTGGCTGCCCGGCCCCGCGTACCGCGAGAAGGTCAGCGGCCGCCGCCCGTCCCGTCCGTCGTCGAGGTAGTGGAGGTGGTTGAGCACCCACAGCGGGTCGACGCCCGTGACGCGTGAGTGCGGCCCCGACTGCCAGTCGAGCCACCAGAAGTCGACCCCCTGCTCCTCGAGGGGGTGGTGGAGCACCTCGAGGTAGGCGGCCATGAAGTCGGGGTCGGTGACGTCGAAGGAGATCGGCAGCCCCTCCGCGGCGTCGCAGCCGAGGGCCTCCGCCATGGCGGGGTAGGCCTCCTCGTGACGGCGGACGCCGTCCGCGGGGTGCACGTTGAGCGTCACGCGCAGGCCGCGCTCGTGGAGGGCCGCGAGGAAGGCCGGCGGGTCGGGGAAGAGCTCGCGGTCCCACGTGTAGCCCGTCCACCCGCTGCCCAGGGCCGGATCGATGTCGACGAGGTGCCAGTCCATGTCGATGACGCTCACGGACAGCGGCACCTCCTCCTGGCGGAAGCGCTCGACGAGCGCGAGGTAGGTGTCCGTCGTGTAGCGGTGGTAGCGGCTCCACCAGGTGCCGAGGGCGTACCGCGGCAGCACGGGCGTGGGGCCGGAGACGTCCCGGAGCGCGCGCAGGGCGTCCTCGTGGTCGAGCCCGTACGTGAAGAGGTACAGGTCCGTGCGCCCGACGCTGTCGGCCGCCACCCACCCGTCGGCCTCGAAGCAGAAGGACCCGCCGTCGTCGACGAGCGCGAGCCCGGTGCGGGAGACGACGCCCGGCTCGAGGGGGATGGCGCCGTCGGCCTCGTCGAGCGTGCGCGCCGTC
Organism: Pseudokineococcus marinus; assembly: GCF_013004605.1. Classification (GTDB taxonomy): domain Bacteria; phylum Actinomycetota; class Actinomycetes; order Actinomycetales; family Quadrisphaeraceae; genus Pseudokineococcus; species Pseudokineococcus marinus. Next base: position 820 of record NZ_JABEMA010000052.1, on the reverse strand, counting down.
CCGCCGAGGTCGTCGGGCACCTGCCCGTAGCGCCAGTCGGAGGCGTGGTGCGTGATGCCGCCGAGCGCCGAGACCTGCAGGCCGCTCGTGGTGAACGAGCCCTTGTCGTAGGTCAGGTGGAAGCGCGAGGTGAGGATCTCGAGGTGGCTGCCGCTGTCGACGACGCGGAACTTGGGCACGGGCAGCTCGCGGTTCAGCGCGAAGGTCGACGCCCGGTCCTCGAAGCGGCCGTCCGCCGAGTGCTCCATCCGCACGAGACCGTCGGTGAGGACGGTGAAGCGGTAGGTGGCCCCCTGGACGACGGCGCGCGGGTCGGCGACGGGGCGGGACGGCAGGGCCTCGGGGAGCGGCATGGCCGGAGTCTGCCGACGAGCACCGACGACGGCGAGACCGCCGGACGGGGGGACGCCGGCGCCCGTCCCCGCCGCGGGTTTGCACGTGCCGCCGGTGTGGCCTAACGTTCTTCCTCGCCGCCCGGGAGGGAGGAACGGACACCAGCTCGGTGGCCGGTCCCCGCTGGGAGAGGCACCCCGCTTGGCCGACATGCCGGTGCTCCTCCGGGAGTTCTGGTCCTTCGGGTGTGCGTGGGGCCTGGTTCGGGTTGGTCGGAAGGCCTGCGGATCTGGGTTAGTGTTTCGGAGCCGCGCCGGGAACGGTGCGGAGCGCCTCACGCGGGGGCCGCCTTCACGGGTTGGTCTGGTGTGCGGGTCTGCTTCTTGAGAACTCAACAGCGTACCGAAGTCGAATGCCATTTTTTGTGGGCTGGGCTGGTGGTGCTGGGTCTGCCGTTGTGGTGGGTCTGGTGTCGCGTGGTTCTGGT
>NZ_JABEMA010000519.1 GCF_013004605.1 Pseudokineococcus marinus | reverse complement strand
CCACCCGGCGGGGACGGCGAGGACGTGGGCGAGGGCCGGCGAGAGGGGCGCCACCGCGAGCGCGGAGACGCCGAGCACGGTGGCGGGCGCCACCGCCGGGGCCGCGAGCACGTTGGCGGGCACGGCGACGAGGGAGACCCGCGGGTCGAGCAGCAGGAGGACGGGCGCGCAGACCGCCTGCGCGGCCAGGGGCACCGCGACGACGACGGCCGCCCGCTCCGGCACGACCCGCCCGAGGGCCGCGGCCCACGGCCGGGCCAGCAGGAGGAGCGCGCCGGTGCCGAGCACCGAGAGCGCGAAGCCGACGGAGCGCGAGGTCGACGGGTCGAGGACGACGAGCACGACGACGGCCGCCGCCAGCGGCGGCACGCCGCGCCCCGGCCGGGCCGCGAGCAGCCCGACGAGCGCGGCGGCCGCCATCACGCCCGCACGCAGCACGCTGGGCTCCGGCCCCGCCACGGCCACGAACGCGGTGAGCGCGGCCCCGGCGAGGGCGGCCCGGGCGAGCCGCCGGGCGCCGAGGAGCGCGGCGCCTCCCGCGGCGGCGGCGACGAGGACGGCCGTGTTGCCGCCGCTCACCGCGGTGAGGTGGGCGAGCCCGGCGGTGCGCATGGCGTCCTCCAAGTCGGCGGGGAGGGCGGTGGTGTCCCCGACCACCAGGCCCGGCAGCAGACCCCGCGGGTCGGCGGGCAGGGGCTCGACCGCCGTCCTCAGGCCCGCCCGCAGGTGCGCGGCCCCGCCTCGCCACCCGGTGGGGGGACGGACCGCACGCAGGGGGCCCTGCACCCGCAGGAGCGCGACGACGTCGTCCCCGGGCTCGGTGGGGACGAGGCGCCCGACGACGGTGACCTCCTGGTCGCGCCCCAGCTCGGCGACCTGCCGGCCGCCCACGAGGAGGAGACCGCCCCGGGCGCCACCGGCCGCACCGCGCCCCACGACCTCGAGCGCGCGCCCCCGGACGACCCACCGCTCGGGCGGGGAGGTCGCGGCCCGGCCCGCGGTCCCCGCGGGGGCGTCGGGACCGATGGCCGCACCGGTCGCCGCGCGGACCGCGGAGGGGTCGGCCACGACCTTGACGAGGACCTCCACGACGGCCCGCCGCTCGACGAGGTCGGGCAGGAGGCCGGACGACGACTCGGCCGAGCGGACGCCTGCGGAGGCGAGCGCGGCGGCGAGCGCGACGGCGGCCAGCGCGAGCGCGGCGGTCCGTCCGCCCCTGCCGGACGCGGACCTCGGGGTGCCCCCGCTCGTGAGCGCGGACGGCAGCACGGACGGGCCCCGTCGCCCGCACGCGTCCCCGGTGCGGCGACCTGGGAGGGCGAGCACGACCACGGTGAGGAGGAGGGCGGTG
>NZ_JABEMA010000518.1 GCF_013004605.1 Pseudokineococcus marinus | reverse complement strand
GGCGCCGTGCCCCTCGGGCCCGGCGGGCACCCCGTGCGCCTGGCGCTGCCCGGCCAGGCGAACCGGCGCAACGCCGTCATGGCGGCCGCCGCGGCGGGCGAGCTCGGCGTCGGGCTCGGCGCCGCGCTCGCGGCCATGGCCGACGTCGGCGACGTCGCCGGCCGCTACGCCTGGCTGCGCGCCGAGGGCGTGCGCTTCTGGCTGCTCCTCGCGAAGAACCCCGCCGGCTGGGTCGAGAACTTCGACGTCATGGGCGCGAGCGACCGACCTCTCGTCCTGGCGATCAACGCGCAGGGGGCCGACGGCCGCGACACCTCGTGGATCTACGACGTGCCCTTCGAGCGCCTCGTCGGCCGCCGTGTGGTCGTGGCGGGGGAGCGGGCCGCTGACCTGTCGCTGCGGCTGGTCGTCGCGGGCGTCGAGCACGAGCGGGTGCCGGGCCTGCGCGACGCGCTGCGCGCCGCCCGCACCCTCGGGGCGCCCGGCAGCGGGCCCGAGCGGGGCGGACCCCCGGCGGAGGAGGTCGACGTGGTCGGCAACTACACGGCGTTCCAGCAGCTGCGCGCCGTCGCGGCGGCGGAGGCGGCGCGGTGAGCGCCGGGCCCTCGGCGGTGCGCGTGGCCGTCCTCTACCCCGAGCTGCTCGGCACCTACGGCGACGGCGGCAACGCCGCCGTGCTCGCCGCCCGGGCCCGCGCCCGGGGGATGGGCGCCGAGGTCGTCGAGGTCGTCGGCAGCGAGGGTCTGCCGCAGGCCGACGTCTACCTGCTCGGGGGCGGGGAGGACGGGCCGCAGCGGCACGTCGCCCGCCTGCTCGCGCAGGAGGACCGGATGGCCCGCGCGGTCGGGGCCGGCGGGGCCGTGCTCGCCGTCTGCGCCGGGATGCAGGTGCTCGGCAGCGCCTTCCGCGACGTCGACGGCTCCGTCCCGGGGCTGTCGCTGCTGCCCTGCCGCACCGTCGAGCCGCTGCCCGCCGAGCGGCGCGCCGTCGGCGAGGTCGTCGTCGAGGCCGACCCGAGCCTCGGCCTGCCCCCGCTGCTGGGCTTCGAGAACCACGGCGGCCGCACGGCGCTGGACGACGGCGCGGTGCCACTCGGCCGCGTCCTGCGCGGCACCGGCAACGGGGTGGGGGAGGCCTCGGTCGACGGGGTCGTCGCGGGCCGCGTCGTCGGCACCTACCTGCACGGCCCGGTGCTGGCGCTCAACCCGGCCCTCGCCGACCGGCTCCTCGAGTGGGCCGCGGGCGTGGGTCCGGGCGGGCTCCCGGACGGCGACGAGCGCCTCGCCGCGCTCGACGAGGCCGCCGGGGCGGCCCGCGCCGTGCGGCTGCGGATGGCGGGGCTCGGCGGGTAG
>NZ_JABEMA010000517.1 GCF_013004605.1 Pseudokineococcus marinus | reverse complement strand
CTCAGGAGGGGCGTCGGGAGCGCGCCGAGGCGGCGGCCGGCGCGCGGCGCCGCCAGGAGGCCCTCGCCGCCGAGCTGGCCGAGCTGACCGACGCCGTCCACCGCGACGAGGTGGCGCGCGCCCAGCAGCGGCTGCGGCTCGAGCAGCTCGAGGAGCGCAGCACCTCCGAGCTCGGGACCGCCCCGGACGTCCTCGTCGAGGAGCACGGCCCCCACCGCCCGGTGCCGGTGCTCTCCGAGGCGACGGCCGCCGTCGACCCGCCGAGGGCCGACGAGGCGGACGGGGGCGAGGGCGCCGCCCCGCGGCCGTCCGCCCGCGGCGAGGGCGACGACACGGGTGGGGACGACGACGCCGACGAGCCGCCCACGAGGCCGTACGTGCGCGCCGAGCAGGAGCAGCGCCTGCGCCGGGCCGAGCGCGCGCTCGCGCAGCTGGGGAAGGTCAACCCGCTGGCGCTGGAGGAGTTCGCCGCCCTGGAGGAGCGGCACGCCTTCCTCGTCGAGCAGCTCGACGACCTCACGCGCTCGCGCCAGGACCTGCTCGGCATCGTCGCCGACGTCGACGCCCGCGTGCAGCGGGTCTTCGCCGAGGCCTACGAGGACGTCGCCGCCGCCTTCGAGCGCGTCTTCGCCCGCCTCTTCCCCGGCGGCGAGGGGCGCCTCGTCCTCACCGACCCCGGCGACATGCTCACCACCGGCATCGAGGTCGAGGCGCGCCCGGCCGGCAAGCGCGTCAAGCGCCTGTCGCTGCTGTCGGGCGGCGAGCGCTCGCTGGCCGCCGTCGCGTTCCTCGTGGCGATCTTCACGGCCCGGCCGAGCCCCTTCTACGTCCTCGACGAGGTCGAGGCGGCGCTCGACGACACGAACCTCGGCCGCCTCATCGACGTCATGGAGGAGCTGCGCGCCTCCAGCCAGCTCGTCGTCATCACGCACCAGAAGCGCACCATGGAGGTCGCCGACGCCCTCTACGGCGTCACGATGCGCGGCGACGGCGTGACGACGGTCGTCAGCCAGCGGCTGCGCGAGGTCGCCCCCGCCTGAGGGCGGCCGCCGCCCCTCCGCCCTCCCCGCCCGTCCGGCGGGGCGCGGACGTTGCGATCCGGGCTCGGTCGCGCGTGGCGTCGTGACCGTGCGTGGTTCGTGGGTGACTCTGTGCTCATGACTCTGGGGGGCGCGACCGTGGTGGTCGCCTACACGCTCTTCGCCGTCCTGCTCGCCCTCGTGGTCGTCGCGGTCGCCTGCTGGACCCAGCTCGAGGGCCGCCGCGCGCGGGGCGACCGGCTCGGCCGCGCCCTCGCGCCCCTCATGCGCGGCCTCGAGGCCGGCGGCGCCCGCGCCGCGGCAGCGGGACGCTCCCTGCTC
>NZ_JABEMA010000516.1 GCF_013004605.1 Pseudokineococcus marinus | reverse complement strand
CGGCCCCGCCCTGACCGGCCCAGCCCTGACCGGAAGCGCCCCGCCCTCGCCCGCCGCGGGACCGGCTGCCGTGGGAGGCCGGCCGCGCGAGCGCCAGGTGAGCAGCTACCGCGAGCTCTCCCGCCGCGTGCGCGCCGCCGGCCTGCTCGAGCGCCGCCGGGCCGACTACTGGCGCCGCATCGTCCTCACGGCCCTCGCCTGGACCGCGGTCGTCGCCGCCGCCGCGCTGCTGCGCGACTCGTGGCTGGTGCTGCTCGCGGCCGGCGCCCTGGCGCTCGTGACCACCCAGATGGCCTTCCTCGGCCACGACGGCGCGCACCGCCAGGTCTTCGCCTCCGCGCGCGCCAACGAGGTGGCCGGCCGCGTCTTCGCCTCCCTCATGACCGGGCTCAGCTACGGCTGGTGGACGGGCAAGCACACGCGCCACCACCAGGCCCCCAACCAGGTCGGCGTCGACGGGGACCTCGACTCGAAAGCCCTCGCCTTCACCCCGGAGGCGGCGCGGGCGCGCCGCGGGCCGCGGGCCTGGATCACCCGGCACCAGGGCTGGCTCTTCTTCCCCCTCCTGCTGCTGCAGGGGCTCAACCTGCACGTGGACAGCACCCGCCGCCTCCTCGGGCGTCGGGCGCTCCCCCGCCGCCGGGTCGAGGTCGCCCTCGTGGCCGCGCACTGGGCCGCCGCCGCGTCGCTCCTCCTGCTGCTCCTGCCCCCGGGGCGGGCAGCCGCCTTCGCCGGGGTGCACCTCGCCGTCCTGGGCGTGGCCATGGGCCTCGCCTTCGCGCCCAACCACGTCGGCATGCCGGTCGTGCCGCGCGGCGCCAAGGTCGACTTCCTCCAGCGCCAGGTGCTCATGTCGCGCGACGTGCGCGGCGGGCCGCTCGTCGACCTCGCCATGGGCGGGCTCAACTACCAGGTGGAGCACCACCTCTTCCCGAGCATGCCGAGGGCCAACCTGCGCCAGGCCCAGGTGCTCGTGCGCGCCTACTGCGCGGAGCAGGGCGTCCTCTACACGGAGACCTCCGTGCTCGGCGCGTACCGGGCGGTGGTGGGGCACCTCCACCGCGTCGGCGTCCACGCCCCCGGGACCTTCTCGTGCCCGCTGGCGCGGGAGCTGCGATGAGCGCCCCGGCCCCGGCGGATCCCGCCGAGACGCTCGTGGACCTGGTGCGGACGCCGCTCGCCGGCCTCTCCCTCGCCCAGGTCGCGGCGCGCGCGGTCCGCGCGGGCGCCCGCTCCCTGCCCGGCGTCGACGGCCTCGCCGTCCTCGTCGTCGAGGAGGGGCGAACCCGGGCCGCCGCCTTCGAGGGCGCGGACGCCGCGGTCCTCGACGAGCGCGCCCTCGACGCGGGCCCCGGCCCCGTCCTCGAGGCCGCCACCACGGGGGGCGCCGTGCACGTCGACACCGCCCGC
>NZ_JABEMA010000515.1 GCF_013004605.1 Pseudokineococcus marinus | reverse complement strand
CTCCGACGGCAGCTACGTCGGCGACGTCGTCGCTCCCTTCGGCCGGTCCGGCGTCGACGTCATGGCGAACGTGCTCCACGGCCTCGCGGGGAACGCCGAGGCGGCCCAGCGCTTCTTCACGGGCGGCAGGTGGTCGTGCTCGGTCACGCGGCCAGTGTGCCCCGCTCCCCCGACAGCCCCGACGGTGCCGCACAGGTCCTCCGTCGCGACGGTGACGCCTCCTCCGCCCCTCGAGGGCTCCAGGAGGCGAAGGTGACGCCTCCTCCACCTTTGAAGGGGGCCAGGACGCGAAGGTGGCGCCCCCTCCACCTCTCAGGGGGGCCAGGACGCGAAGGTGACGCCTCCTTCACACCGGAGAGGGACCAGGACGCGAAGGTGACGCCCCCTTCACGTGTCGCGCGGTCCGGGGACGCGGAGACCGGCGCCCCGTGCGCGGCAGCGGCGGGTCTGCGGGCGGGGCCGCGGCGACCGTAGGGTCGAGAGCACCGGTGGTCCCCCGGACCACCGCCCCCGCCGCCCCGTCCGGAGGAGAGCCGCCGTGCCCCAGCCCCCGCAGGACGACCCGTCCCGCGCCGCCGTGCCGCCCGCCGTCGCCCGCGCGCGCGACGTGCCGACGCTCCTCGAGGCGCTCGTCGACGCTGACCCGGGCCGCCCCCGCCTCACCTGGTACGGCGCCGGCGGGGAGCGCGTCGAGCTGTCCGCGCGCGTGCTCGTCAACTGGGTCGCCAAGACCGCCGACCTGCTCGCGAACGAGTGCGACGTCGAGCCCGGCGACGTCGTCTCGCTGGCGCTGCCGCCGTCGTGGCGCACGACCGTCCTCGCCCTGGCCGCCTGGTGCGTCGGCGCCGAGCCGTCCTGGGACGGCGACGAGGGCGAGGTCCTCGACGACCTCGAGCCGCAGCCCCCCGCCGTCCTCGTGACGACCGCCGACGGCCCCGTCGGCCCGGCCGGCCGCGTCGTCGTCGTCGACCTCCCCGCCCTCTCGCGCTCCGCGGCGGGCGGCCCTCCCGGGGCGCTGGACTACAACGCCGAGGTCACCGGCCGCGACGACGTCCTCGCCGTCGACGAGCAGGTGCAGGACCGGCGGGTGCTCGAGCTCGCCGACGACCTGGCTCGCATCAGCGACTTCCGCCCCGGCGAGCGCGTCCTCGGCGCGGCCGAGGACCTCGACCCGGACCTCGTGCTCGGGGCGCTGCGGCGCGACGGCTCCGTCGTCGCCGTCGCGGCCGACGCCGGGCTCGACCTCGACGACCTCGCGGCGCAGGAGCAGGCGACCGCCCGCGCCTGACCGGCCGGCTCTGCTCCGGCCGCCCCGTCCCCGGCGTCCGCCGGGGTCGGGGCGTCAGCGCGGGACGGCCGCCACCCAGGCGACGCCGTCGCCCGCGACGCGCACCGGACCGTCGTCGTCGCG
>NZ_JABEMA010000514.1 GCF_013004605.1 Pseudokineococcus marinus | reverse complement strand
CGGCGACGCTGCGCCGGGGGCGCCGCGGCGCCTGAGCCACGGGGACGGCGGAACCGGAAAGCGCTTCTGCCGTTCCGCCTCGCCCGTGATGTCCGACCTCTAGGGTCGGGCGCGCCGCGGGCGTGCCGACGCCCGTCCCGACCCGAGAGGGCCTCCATGCCGATCACGACCACCCGCCGAGCCGCCAGCACGGGGCTCGGCGTCCTGGCCGCGACCACCGCCCTCGCCGTCGCCGCGCCCAGCGCGTCGGCCGCGACGACCACCTACGAGCTCGCCCCGGCCCCCGACGAGCTGGTGCTCGCCCTCTCGGGCACGCCCGCCGACCCGGCTCTGCTCCAGGACGAGACCTTCCTCGCCGAGGGCCTCCTGCCGGTCCCCGCGTCCGGCGCCGTCGCGCTGGCCCTGCCCTCGAGCGTGGCCGAGGCGGGCACCGGTGCGCAGGCCGCCGTGCTGAGCGCCGACCAGCTCGAGGACTTCGACGGCACCACGCTGCCCGCAGACGCGCTCGCGACCACCGACCAGATCGGCCTCGACGTCGTCGAGGGCGTCCTCGCCTTCGAGCTCGACACCGCCGCCCTGGCGGCCGTCCCGGCCGTGGCCGAGGCGGACGGCGAGCTCGTCGTCGTCGTCGGCGGCCTCGTCGCTCCCGCGCTGCCTGACGTCCCGCCCGTCACGCTCCTCCCGCTCGACGTCCTCCCGGAGGCGCCCTACGACGCGCCCGCGCTCGAGCTCGCCGGCGTGCTCGCGGCGGCGTCCTTCGCCACGGAGCCGCTCGAGCTCACCGCCGGCCAGCCCCTCGAGGTCACCGTCCCGGACGGCAGCGCGTACGGGACCCTCGGCCTCACGACGCTGGTGGCCGAGGGCCTGCTGCTGCTGCCGCTCGACGAGGAGACCTACGACGAGCTGGGGATCGACGTGGAGGGCCTCGCGGGCCTCGCCGGCGGCATGAGCCCCGCCGCCGGGGGGAGCCGGATGTCGCCGTCCGAGCTCTCCGAGGAGCTGGCCCCGCTCGCGGACGAGCTCTCCGACCTCGCCGACGTCGAGGTCGCCCCCGACGGCCGCAGCGCCGTGGTCACCCCGGCGGCGGACCTGCCCGCCGGCGAGTACCTGCTGACGACGGCGCTCCTGCCCGAGGGCGTCGACGTGGAGAGCGGCGAGGTGCCCGACACCGTCGGCACCGACATCGCCCCGGTGGTGCTGACGGCGGCCGCCCCCGCCCCGGCCCCCGCGCCGACGGCGACCGCGACGCCGGCGCCCGCCACCCCGGCGCCGCCCGCGCAGAACGAGGGCCTGCGCTCGAACACGGGCGTCGAGGGCGGCGGTGTCGACGGCGGCCTCGTGGCCGTCGGCGCCGGCCTGCTCGCCGTC
>NZ_JABEMA010000513.1 GCF_013004605.1 Pseudokineococcus marinus | reverse complement strand
GCGGGCCCCGGGGTGCGGTGCCACCCTCCGCGCATGGACATCTGCGACTACATCCTCCACGACCACGACGAGCAGCGGCGCCTCTTCGCCATCCTCGACGAGGTGCCCCGCGACGACGCCCGGGCGCCCGGCGGACGGTGGCGCGCTCACCGGGGGACGAGGACCCCCGCGAGCACGAGGCGGCGCGCGAGGTCGGTGGACGCAGGTGCGTCGAGGGGGGTCGCGTCGAGGGAGCCGCCGTCGCCCGCGGCGAGGAGCGCCCGCACCGCGTCGACGTCGTCCGCGCCGAGGACGACGTCGCCCGCGCGGCTGCGCAGGACCGCGCCGTCGGCGCGCTCCTCGAGCACGGCGGCGAGGTGCCGGCGGAGCACGAGCCCCGACGCGTCGCCGGTGCGCTCGACCTCCTGCGCCGCGCGCAGCTGGGCGAGCGGCCCCACCGGCTCGGCGCGCTGGTTGGCGCGCACCTGACCGGCGAGGGGACGGGCGAGGCGCGCGGCGTCGACGGCCCGGACGGCGGCGAGGAGCCGCTCGCGCACGAGCTCGAGGTCGTCGGCGGTCGACGACGGGTCGTCGACGCGCACGCCGAGGGGGAGGGAGGCGCGCACCTCGGCGTCGTCGCCGAGGTCGGCCAGGGCGGCCCGCAGGAGCTGCTCGGCGAGGCCGTGGCGCGTCCAGGGGTGCACGCCGATGGTGAGGTGGGTGCTGACGTCGCCCAGGGCCGTCGCCGCGTGCAGGTAGCCGCGCGGCAGGTACAGGCAGTCGCCGGGGCGCAGGACGGCGTCGAGCAGCGGCTCGCGGGCGGCCTCGGCCTCGACCGCGGCGCGCCGCGCCGTCCAGGGCTGGTCGCGCAGCGGGCTGGGGTGCACGGGCTCGTGGAGCCGCCAGCGCTTCTCGCCCTCCACCTGGAGGACGAAGACGTCGTGGACGTCGTAGTGGTCGTCGAAGCCCCGCGACTGCGGGGGCGTGACGTAGGCGTTGACCTGGACGGGGTGGCCGAGGTCGGCCGCCAGCGCCTGGGAGAAGTCGACGAGCGCGGGCCACGTCCGGTGCAGGCCCTGCAGGACCATGGTCGACCCGTCGGCGAAGAGGCGGACGAGCTTGTCGTCGCTCACCTGGTCGCCCACGGTCGCGCCGACGCCGCCGCCCGCGGTGAAGGAGCGGTCGGGCAGCGTGGTGCCCTGCTTGGCCACGCGCAGGAACGGCGTCCGCAGCCCCCGCGTGGAGACGAGCTCGTCGACGGCGCCCGCGGACAGCAGGTCCTCGAAGCCGCGGGGCAGGTCCTCGGCCCGCGTGAGCAGGGGGCGCTCGCCCCAGGTGGCGCCGAAGCCGTCCGCCGCCGCGCCGACCAGGCGCCGCAGGGCGGCGAGGCGCGGCACGGCGTCGCCTGCGGCGCCGCCGATGGAGGCGGGACCGTCGTGCCG
>NZ_JABEMA010000512.1 GCF_013004605.1 Pseudokineococcus marinus | reverse complement strand
GCGGGCGTCGTCCGCGCCGCCGCCGCGCTGCGCGAGGTCGAGGAGGGCAGCCGCGCCGCCGTCACCGAGATGCGCGACCTGCTGGGCGTCCTGCGCGACCCCGGCGCCGACGCCGAGCCCACTCCCGGGGGACCGGGCGCGGACCCGCGCGAGCTGCCGCAGCCGTCGCCGGCGGACCTGCCGCGGCTCGTCGAGGGGTTCCGCGCCTGCGGGCTCGACGTCGGGCTCGTCGTCGTCGGGGAGCCCGCCCCGCTGCCGGGCACGACGGGCACGAGCCTCCACCGGCTCGTGCAGGAGGCCCTGGCCAACGTCGCCCGCCACTCCGCGGCCGGGGCGGCGCGCGTCGTCGTCCGCTGGGTGCCGGACGACGTGGTGGACCACGGGCGCGGCCCCGGCCGCGGCCGCGCGCCCTTTCACGTCGAGGAGGGCCACGTCGACAAGGGCCTCGTCGAGAGGGGCCACGTCGAGGTCGAGGTCGTCGACGACGGCCCGGCCCGCTCGACGACGCAGCGCTCGACGGGCACGGGACTCGGGCACGTCGGCATGCGCGAGCGCGCCGCGCTCGCCGGCGGCTGGGTCGAGGTGGGCGCCCGCCCCGGCGGCGGCTACCGGGTGCGCGCCCGCTACCCGCTGGCCGGCCCCCCGGTGGCGTCGCGGTGAGCCCGCCGGTGCGCGTCCTGCTCGTCGACGACCAGGCGCTCGTCCGCAGCGGCTTCCGCATGATCCTCGAGGTCGAGCCGGACCTCGAGGTGGTGGGCGAGGCCGCCGACGGCGCCGCCGGCGTCGCCGCGGCCGCCGCGCTGCGCCCCGACGTCGTCCTCATGGACGTGCGGATGCCCGGCCTCGACGGCGTCGCCGCGACCGAGCGGGTGGTCGCCGCCGGCACCGGGCGCGTCGTCGTCCTCACGACCTTCGACACCGACGACCACCTCTTCGCGGCCCTGCGGGCGGGCGCCTCCGGCTTCCTGCTGAAGAACGCCGACCCGGACGAGCTCGTCGCCGCCGTCCGCGCGGTCGCGCGGGGCGACGCGCTCCTGGCGCCCGCGGTGACCCGGCGCGTCGTCGAGCGCTTCGCGGCGCCCTCGGGCGCGTCCTTCCGGCCCGAGCTCGTGGCGGGCCTCACCGAGCGCGAGCGCGGCGTGCTCGTCCTCCTCGCGCGGGGCCTGTCCAACGGCGAGATCGCCGCCGAGCTCGTCCTCGGGGAGGCGACGGTCAAGACCCACGTCTCGCGGGTGCTCCTCAAGCTGGGGGTGCGCGACCGCGTCCGCGCCGTCGTGCTGGCCTACGAGAGCGGCCTGGTGCGCCCCGGCGACGGCGGCTGAGCCGGGGAGGTCGCCGGCGCGGGTCCCGGCACGCGCGGCAGGAGCAGTGCGCCCGGCGGG
>NZ_JABEMA010000511.1 GCF_013004605.1 Pseudokineococcus marinus | reverse complement strand
GGCGGCGGCGCGGGCCCTCGCCCGCACGGTCCGGGCGGCGGCGCTCCGTGGGGGCGCCGGCGGGCACGGCCCCGCATGCTGCCACGCGGGCGCCGCGCCCACCCCTCGCGTCAGGAGGCGGTGGCCTCCACGAGGACCCGGTCGGCGCCCACGGCGCGCACGGGACCGGGCTCGTCCGCCGTCGGGACGACCAGCGCGACGACCTCGACCCACTTCTGCTCCAGGCGCTCGGGCGCGTCGTCGCGGCCGGCGAGCGCCGCCACGGTCTCCGGCAGCTGGAGCACGGCGCCCTCCTCCTCGACCACCTGCACGGCGCTGCTGTCGAGGACCCCGACGACGAGGGCCCCGCCGTCGGCCGTGGCCACGGCGCGGACGGCGTCCGGCCGGGGCGTGCGGGTGGTCTCGAGCGCGAAGAAGTCCACCGCGTCGGCCTCCGCCCGCTCGGCGCGCACCTCGGCCCGGAAGGCGTCGTCGGCGACGACGTCGAGACCGGGGCCCTGCTGCTCGGCGCCGGGCTGGTCGGCCCCCTCGTCGGTGGCCCCCTCGTCGGTCGCCCCCTCGTCGGTCGCCCCCTCGTCGGCGGACCCGTCGGCCGGCGCGGCGGGGTCCCCGGCCGACAGCGCCTCGGCGTAGCGCGCGACGGCGTCCTGCGGGCTGAGGACGAGCCCCTCCGCGGACGTCGGGTCCACCGGCGGGGCCCCCTGCTCCGCGGTGGCGACGGGCGGCACGACGGCGCCGGGCAGCAGCCCCGTGGTCGTGACGACGCGGTAGGGGCTGCGGACGTCCTCCTGGACGAGGACGGCGAGCTGGGGCTGCGCCTGCGGGCCCGTGATCGTCGCCCACGTGCGCGGGAAGGTCGCCGCGGCGTCCGCGGGGGACGGCGCGCGGTCGGGCGCCTCGCCCTCCTCCGCCCCGGGGACGCCGACGGCGGGGACGACGTCGCGCAGGGCGTCGGCCTCGACCGGCACCGGGGCCGGGGCGTCGGGCACCAGCTCCTGGAGCCGGTACCGCGCCGCCCGCACCTCGGCCGCCACGCCGGTGACCAGGGGGTCGAGGAGCGTCGCGTCGCGAGCGGCGTCGGCGGCCGCCACGGTCTCCGCGACGTCGGCGTGGACCTGCTCCAGCTGCTCGGCGTCGACGGCGGGCACCGGCGCGCCGACCTCCTGGGGCCGCGGCGGGGGCAGCGGCTGCTCCGATGCGCAGCCCGCGGCGAGGCCGGCGAGGAGCACGGCCGCGCACGCCCGGACCGCGCGCGAGGGTCGGCGCCCGGGGCGGTCGACCGGGCGGTGCTGCGGGCGGCTCATCGGTGCTCCTCGTCGCGGTCGGCACGCTCGTCGTGGTCGGCTCGCAGGTCCTGGTCGGCGCGGTCGGCGGGCCGGTCGCGCGCGCCGGCGCTCTCCTCCGGCGGGACGGGC
>NZ_JABEMA010000510.1 GCF_013004605.1 Pseudokineococcus marinus | reverse complement strand
CCCGCCCCCGGAGCCCCACCCCGAGGGGTGCGGCCTCAGCCGGCCATGGCCGCCACGGGCGGCACGGCGGCGGCCCGTCGGGCCGGCAGCAGCGAGGCGACCATCCCGGCGAGCGTGGCGACGGCGACGACCGCGGCGACCTGCAGCCACGGGACGTCGAGGACGACCGGCGCGGCGGAGGCGAGGGCGGCCGACGTGCCGGCCAGCCCGAAGGCGACGCCGAGCCCGACGCCGAGCACGGAGGCGACCCCGGCGACGAGGCCGGCCTCCCACAGCAGGGTCCGGCGGACGTCGCGGGCCGGCTGCCCGAGCGCGCGCAGGAGGCCGAGCTCCTGGCGCCGCTCGACGACGGACAGCGCGAGCGTGTTGCCCACGCCGACGAGCGCGATGACGACGGCGACGCCGAGCAGCGCGGTGACGACGAGGAGCAGGACGTCGAGCACCTGGTCGAGGCCCTGCCGCACGAGCACGGCCCCGGCGACGTAGGAGTCCGGCGCGGCGGCCGACACGGTCGTGGTCAGGGCGTCGACCGTCTCGCCGGCGCCGCGACCCTCGGGGTCCGCGACGGCGGCCCAGACCTCCGCCACGGGCGCCGCGGCGGCGAGCCGCTCCAGCTCCGCCTCCGCGACCACCGGGAGGTCGTTGCGGCCGCCGACGCGGACGACGAGGTCGGCCGTCCCCGTCGGGCCCGTGGCGGTGAGGACGTCGCCGTCCGCGAGGCCGTTGACCTCGGCGTAGCCGGGCCCCACGCGCACCTCTCCCGCCGCCGGGGCGCCGGCCGTCGACGAGCGCACCACGCCGTCGACGTCCGCGGGCAGGCCGAGCAGGGGCTGCTCCGTCACGTCGCCCAGGTCGACGAGCGCGCCGCGCACCGCGGCCGCCCCGGTGACCCCGGGCGTCCCCGCCACCGCGGGCAGCAGGTCCTCCGGCAGGCCCGGCCCGTCGAAGTACCCCGCGTCGACCACCTGGACGTCCGCCGGGTACTGCGCCTCCAGCTCCGTCGTCGTCGTCGCCCGCACCGAGGCGGCGCCGACGACGAAGGTGCTCACGAGGGTGACGCCCACGAGCAGGGCCGTGGCGGTGGCCGCCGTGCGCCGCGGCACGCGGACGGAGTTACGGGCGGCCAGCCGGCCGGGCACACCGCCGACGCGGGCCAGGAGCCGCCCGACGAGGCCGACGGCGGCGGGCACGCCGCGCTGGCACAGGAGGACGACGCCGAGGAAGGTCGGGACGCCGGCCGCCAGGCCCAGCAGCAGCTCGCCGCGCAGCGAGGCCCAGGTCAGCGCGGCGGCCCCCGGCACGGCGAGGAGGAGGCCGGCGACGAGCCGCAC
>NZ_JABEMA010000051.1 GCF_013004605.1 Pseudokineococcus marinus | reverse complement strand
CCGATCTCGGCGCTCGCCGCCGCGGGCGAGGCGCCCGCCACCCCCGCCGCCGCGACGACGACGGTGCCGGCGGGCGACGACCTCCTCCTCGCCCTCAGCGGGCCCCCGCTGCGCGGCGAGGACGCCCGGGTCGTCACGGCCGTCGCCGTCCAGGTCGGCACCGTCGTCGAGCGGGACCGCCTGCGCGAGAGCGCGCGCCAGACCCGGCGCGAGCGGGAGCTGACGAAGGTGCGCACGGCCCTGCTCGCCGCCGTCTCCCACGACCTGCGCACGCCGCTCGCCGGGGTCAAGGCGGGGGTCAGCGCCCTGCGCCTGGAGGACGTCGAGCTCGGCCCCGAGGACCAGGCGGCGCTGCTCGCCGACGTCGAGGCCTCCGCCGACCGGCTGCAGCAGCTCGTCGACGACCTGCTCGACATGAGCCGCCTCGACGCCGGCGCGCTGGCGCTGCGGCGCCGGCCGACGGCGCTCGACGAGCTCGTGCCCCGCGCCGCCTCCGGCCTGCCCGCGGAGCGGATCCGGCTCGACGTGCCCGAGGACCTGCCGCTGCTCGACGTCGACGCGGGCCTGCTGGTGCGCGCCCTCGGCAACGTGCTCGAGAACGCCGTCCGGCACGCGCCATCGTCCACGCCGGTCGTCGTCACCGCCGGCCGGGCGGGCGGGCACCTCGTCGTCCGCGTCGTCGACCGCGGCCCCGGCGTGCCGGAGGACCAGGTCGACGCCGTCTTCACCGCCTTCCACCGCCTCGACGACAGCCGCAGCGAGGAGGGCAGCGGGCTCGGGCTCGCCGTCGCCCGCGGGTTCGTCGAGGCCCACGACGGCACCCTCGAGGCCGAGGGCACGCCCGGCGGCGGCCTCACCGTCGTGCTCCGGCTGCCCCTGACCGGGGCCGCGCCGGCCGCCACCGGCGCTGCGACGGTCGACGAGGCCCGGGCGCCCGCGGGGAGCGCCCCGTGACGCGCGCGCTCGTCGTCGAGGACGACCGCGCCCTCGCGCGCGCCCTCGCCATCACCCTGCGGGCGTCGGGGTACGAGGTCGTGACAGCGGCGACGGGCGCGGAGGGCGTGGCCGCGGCGGCCTCCGCGCACCCGGACGTCGTCGTCCTCGACCTCGGCCTGCCGGACATGGACGGCCTCGACGTCCTCGCCGCCGTGCGGGGCTGGTCGGCCGTGCCCGTGCTCGTGCTCACGGCGCGCTCGACGGGCGACGACGCGGTGGAGGCCCTCGACGCCGGCGCCGACGACGTCGTCACCAAGCCGTTCGGGATGGACGTGCTGCTCGCCCGGCTGCGCGCCGCCGTCCGGCGCGGCCCGTCGGAGGTCGCCGAGCCGGTGGTGCGCACGGCCTCCTTCGACGTCGACCTCGCGCGCAGGCTGGTCCTGCGCGACGGGGCCCCCGTGCGCCTGACGCCCACGGAGTGGCACCTGCTCGAGCTGCTGGCCCGCGCGCCGGGCCGCGTCGTCCCCCAGCAGCTGCTGCTCGCCGAGCTCCGCGGCCCGCACCTGCGCGGCGACGGGCACTACCTGCGGGTCTACGTCGCGCAGCTGCGCCGCAAGCTCGAGCCGGACCCGAGCCGGCCGCGGCACCTGCTCACCGAGCCCGGCGTGGGCTACCGGCTCGAGGTCTGAGCCGCGCCCCCGCGCGGACGCGGCACCGGGTGGGCGTCCGAGGGCCCGGCGTCCACGGGCCGGGCGTCCACGGGCCCGGCCCCCGAGGGCTGCGCGTCCAGCCAGCGCTCGAGGTCCGCCAGGGCCAGCGGGCGGCTGTGCAGGTAGCCCTGCGTCTCGTCGACCCCCAGGTCGCGCAGCGCCGCGAGGGTGCGCCCGTCCTCCACGCCCTCGGCGACCAGGCGCAGGCCGAGCCGGTGCGCCAGGTCCACCGTCGCGCGCACGACGGCGGCGGCGCGGTCGTCCTCCAGCAGGCGAGCGGTGAAGGAGCGGTCGAGCTTGACCTCGGTGGCCGGCAGGTCCGTGAGGTAGGTCATCGAGGCGTACCCGGTGCCGTAGTCGTCGATGCTGAGGCCGAGCCCCCGCTCGACGAGGCAGCGGGCGGTCCGCACCGCCTCCCCGGCGTCGGCCATGAGCGTGGTCTCCGTGACCTCGAGCACGAGGTCGGCCGGCTCGAGGCCGCTCGCGCCGAGCACCTCGTCGACGAGCGGCAGCAGGCCGGGGTGCACGAGGCAGGTCGTCGAGAGGTTGACCGAGACCCGCAGGCGCCTCCCGGCGTCGCGCCAGCGCACGGCGTCGGCCACGGCCCGCCGCAGGACCCGCGTCGTCACCTCCTCCATGAGGCCGTGGTCCTCGACGAGGCCGAGGAAGGCGTCGGGGGGCACGAGCCCCCGCCGCGGGTGGTGCCAGCGCACGAGGGCCTCGACGCCGACGACCTCGCCGCCGGCGGCCACCTGCGGCTGGTAGTGGACGACGAGGTCGCCGGCACCGCCGTGCTCGGCCGACCCGCCGAGGGCCACCCGGAGGTCGTCGAGAAGGGCCTGCCGCGCGCGGAGCTCGGCGTCCACCGCGCCGTCGTAGACGCCCAGCACACCGTCGCCCCCGCGCTCCGCGGCCCGCCGAGCCGCCTCGGCGCGGCGGAGCAGCTCCCCGGGGGCCGGCCGCAGCCCGTCCGCCCCCGGCGAGGCCGCGACGCCCGCGACGAGCACCGGGCGCACGGGGCGGTCCTCCACGACGAGGGGCCCCGCCGTCCGGTCCAGGGCGGCGCGCGCGGCGGCGGCGCCCTCGGCCGGGCCGGCACCCGGCAGGAGGGCTGCGAACTCGCCGCCGCCGAGGTGCGCGAGGTGGGCGCCCGGGGGGAGGTCGTCGTCGAGCAGGGCGCCCAGGTGGCGCAGCAGCGCGTCGCCCGTCGCCCGCCCGTACCGCTCGTCGACGTCGCCGACGCCGTCGGCGTCGAGCAGCACCAGCGCCACGGGGCGCTCGGCGTCGAGGAGCTCGTCGAGCTGGTGCTGCAGCGACCGGAGGTTGCCGAGGCCGGTGAGGTCGTCCGTCATCGCCAGGCGGTGGCTGCCCGCCAGCGCGACCACCTCGCGGATGACGAGGAGCAGCTTCACGCCCACGAGCGCGACGGCGCCGAGGGCGAGGAGCGCCGCCGGGCCCGGCAGCGGGTGCCGCTGGTCGGCCACGAGCAGGGCGACGCCGGCGGACAGCCCGACGACGGGGGTGACGACGACGGCGAAGCTCTCGGAGCGCCACGACGAGGCGGGCCCGGCGGGGCTCGTCGCGGCGGCGGCCACGAGGAGCAGCGCCGACAGCCGGCCCAGGTCGACGGCGGGCCCGACGACGCCACCGGCGAGGAGGCCCGCCACCTGGAGGGCGCCCGCGGTGTCGCTGGCGAGCAGGACCGCGAAGGCCGCGCTGACGAGCGGCAGCCGGCGGTCCGCGCGCCACCCCGACAGCGACCAGATGACGAGGGCGAAGGCGGCGAGCAGGAGGTCCAGCAGCGGGCGGGCCGAGAGGAGCAGCGCGCCGACGGCCCCCAGGCCGAGCTCGCGGGCGGCCTCGGGGACGACGAAGGCCGTGCTCAGCGCCGCGAGGAGCACCGCGGTCACGGCGCCGTCCAGCCAGGCGCTCGGCAGGACCCTGGCCACCCGCTCGCGCAGCAGCAGCACGAGGCCCAGGTAGAGCACCGGGTAGGCGACGAGGCCGACGGCGAAGGCCCAGGGGTGCCCGCGCAGGCCGTGGAGCCAGATGGTCTGGCTGCGCACGGGGTCGTAGTCGGGCACGAGCCACAGGAGGCAGAGCTGGCCGCCGACGAGCACGGCTGCGCCCGCACCGAGCAGCAGCCAGGGCGCGCGCCCGGCGGTGCGCCGCGCGGCGCCGACGAGGACGAGCACGACGCCCGCGACCGCCAGCACCGAGTACAGGGCCGCCGCGGCGGTGCCGCCCCCGGGGACGGCGCCGAGGACGGCTACCGCGACGAGCCCGGCGGCGGCCCCTCCGACGCCCGCACGGCGGCGGCGCGGACGCGCCTCCGCGCGGGGCTCGACCGGCGCGGTCGTCGCTCTCGGCGTCGGGCTCACACCGCACCGTCGGACGCGGGGGGTGGTCGCCTTAAGGAGCGGCAGGCGACCACCCCCGTCCGGAGGTGCGCCCGGACCCGCTCGGCGGGCACGACCTCAGCGCGTGACGACGCCGGCGCCCGTCCGGGGAGCGGGGGAGCCCGACGTGCGGGCGGCCCGCTCGTCGAGCCAGCAGCCGAAGGCGGCGGCGTCGAGGGGGCGGCTGTGGAGGTAGCCCTGCGTCTCGTCGACGCCGAGGCCGTGCAGCGCCCGGAGCGTCGCGTCGTCCTCGACGCCCTCGGCGACGAGGCGCAGGCCGAGCCTGTCGGCGAGGTCCACGGTCGTGCGCACGATCGCGGCGGTCCGCTCCCGCCGGCCGAGGCGGGCGGTGAAGGCGCGGTCGAGCTTGAGCTCGGTGGCCGGCAGGTCGTCGAGGTAGCCCATGGACGCGTAGCCGGTGCCGTAGTCGTCGATGCTCAGCCCGACGCCCCGCTCGGCGAGGCGGCGGGCCGTCGGCAGGGCCCGCTCCGGGTCCTTCATGAGCATGGTCTCGGTGATCTCGAGGACGAGGTCGGACGCCGCGAGCGGGGTGCGCGCCAGCACCTCCTCGACGAGGGGCATGAGCCCGGGGTCGACGAGGACGCTCGTCGAGACGTTGACGGAGACCCGCAGCCGGTGGCCCCGCCGCGCCCACCCGGCCGCGTCCGCGGCCGCGCGGCGCAGGACCCTCGCCGTGAGCGCGCCCATGAGGCCGCGCTCCTCGGCGAGGTCGAGGAAGGCGGCCGGCGCGAGCAGGCCCCGGTCGGGGTGGCGCCAGCGCACGAGCGCCTCGGCGCCCACGACGACGCCGGACGCGGCGACCTGCGGCTGGTAGTGCACCTCGAGCTCCCCGGCGCCCGGCGCGCCGGCGAGCACCACGCGCAGGCCCTCGAGGGTCTCCCGGCGCTCGCGGCGCTCGGCGTCGGCGGCCTGGTCGTAGACGCCCCAGCCGCCGGGGACGTCGTGGCCGGCTCCGTCGTGCCCGGGGGCGTGCTCGCGGCCCGCGCGCTTGGCGACGAACATCGCGGCGTCCGCGCGGCGCAGCAGCTCCTCGGCCTCGACGGGGTCCCCGCCGGCGTCGGGCGTCGTCGCCACGCCGACGCTGGCGCCGACGACCGCGGGCGCCGGCCCGGTCCCGCCTCCGGGTCCCGACACACCGGGCCCCGTCCCACCGGGCCCCGCCCCGGCGACCGTCACCCCGCCGACGGCGGTGACGACGTCCTCCGCGACGGTGCGGGCCGCGTCGACGTCGGCGCCCGGCAGCAGGACGGCGAACTCGTCGCCGCCGAGGCGCGCCACGACGGCCCGGCGGGGCACGACGTCGCGCAGCGCGCGGGCCGTGCGGCGCAGGAGCTCGTCACCCGCCGCGTGGCCGTGGCGGTCGTTGACCTCCTTGAAGCGGTCGAGGTCGACGAGCAGCACCCCCGCGGGGCGGGCGTCCCGAGCCGCGGCGGCCAGCGCCCGGTCGAAGGCGCGGCGGTTCGCGAGGCCCGTGAGGTCGTCGGTGAGCGCCTGCTGGCGGCTGCCCGCCAGGAGGACCACCTCGCGGATGACGACGAGGAGCTTCGCCCCCACGAGCAGGAGCGTCGCGAGGACCAGGGCCACGGCCGTCGGCGGCAGCGGCCGCACCTGGTCGAGCACCAGGAGGGCGACGCACAGCACGAGGACGAGCACCGGGGTGACGACGGCGCCGAGGGTGTCGACGCGGGCGCCCGTGGGCCGGGTGGCCGGTGTCGCCGCGGCGGCGGCCGCGACACCGAGGGCGGTCAGCCGGCCGACGTCGACGCCCGCCCCGACGACGGGCCCGCCCACGACGCCCGCCACGTGGAGCGCCCCCGCGGTGTCGCTGGCGGCCAGGACGGCGAAGGCGACGGCGAGCATCGGCAGCCGCCGGTCGGTGGCCCAGCCCGACAGGCCCCAGGTCGAGACGGCGAAGGCGAGCACGAGGAGGTCCAGCAGCGGGCGCGCCGACAGCAGCAGCGCGCCGAGCGGGTCGAGCCCCAGCGCGCGGCCCGCGGCCGGGACGACGAAGGCCCAGCTCGCGGCCGCGAGCAGGGACGCGGCGACGAGCACGTCGAGCCAGGAGCTGGGCAGCACGCGCTCGACGCGCTGGCGCAGCAGCACGAGCTGACCGGCGAGGAGCACCGGGTAGGCCACGAGGCCGACGGCGAAGGCGCCGGGCCTCTGCTGCAGGCCGCTCAGCCACACCTCGGGGCTGCGCTCGGGGGCGTAGTCGTCGACGAGCCACATCAGCGAGAGCTGGCCCGAGACGAGGATCGCCGACCCCACGGCCAGGAGGACCCAGGGCGCCCGGCCCGCAGGCTGGCGCCGCGGCGAGGCTCCCAGCACGAGGAGGCCGAGGACCGCGAGGACGGAGTAGGCGACGGAGCCGGCCAGGCCCCACCCCGCCGCGGCGAGCACGGCCAGCAGCACGAGGGGCGACACGACCACGACCGCGCGCACGACGCGCCGGGCGGTCCGCGCGGGGACCGGGCTGGCGGAGGGCACGGGACCTCCTCGGCACGTCCGGCCCCGACCTTGAGCCCTCGGCGCGGACGACCTCCGCGAGTCCCCGGACGGGCCCCTCAGACGAGCGCGCGCCCGCTGACGCCCACGACCGTGCCGCCGCCGACCCACACGTCCTCGCCCACGCGCTGCACGTGCACCCGGCCGCGCCGCCCCAGGGCTGTGCCCTGCGACGCGGTGTAGGCCGCCGGCACCCGACCGGCCGCCTGCAGCCACTGGGCCAGCCCGGCGTTGAGGCTGCCCGTCACCGGGTCCTCCGCGGCGACGGACGCCATCGCGAAGGCGCGGACCTCGACGGTCGCCGGACCGCCGTCGGGGTGGGGGCCGACGAGGCCGACGTCGAGGCCGTCGAGGGCCGACCAGTCGGGCCGCACCGCGAGGACGGCGTCGGCGTCGTGCAGGAGCAGCGACACCCAGCCGGGGCCGTTGTCGGTCCAGGCGGCGTCGACGACGTCGTCCGCCGCCAGGCCGAGGCCGCGCCGGAGCCGGTCCAGCAGGTCCTCGTCCACCGGACCGCTGCGCACGAGCGGCGGGGCGGCGAAGGCCAGCCGCCCGGCGACGTCGGGATCGCGCCGCACCCGGACGAGGCCGGCGCCGCACTCCTGCACGACGTGCTCGTCGCGCGGCCGCCCTCCCGCCTCGAGCCAGGCGCGCGCGGAGCCGAGCGTCGGGTGGCCGGCGAACGGCAGCTCGCGCGCGGGGGTGAAGATCCGCAGCCGGTAGTCGGCGGACGGGTCCTCCGGCGGGAGGAGGAAGGTCGTCTCGGAGAGGTTGGTCCACCGCGCGAAGCGCTGCATCGCCGCGTCGTCGAGGCCGGCGGCGTCGTGGACGACTGCGACGGGGTTGCCGAGCCCGGGCGCGGGCTCGTCGGTGAAGACGTCGACCTGGGTGAAGGGGCGCACGCCCCCAGCCTGCCCTCCCCGGCCCCCTCCCGAGGGCGAGTCGTCGCCGGATCGCCCTCCCCGGCCCCCTCCCGAGGGCGAGTCGTCGCCGACATGCCCGGCTGGGTCCTCCCCGAGGAGGACGGGCAGAGCCGTACCGGGGGATGACGACGCCGGGCGGGCGCGCGCGGTCGGATGGGTCCTGCGCGGGCGAGGGGCCCGCGACGACGAGGACCGGGAGGACGCCGTGCGCGCACCAGCCCTGAGCCGGGCGACGGAGGCCCCGCCCGTCCGCGTGCACCTGCCGCCGGAGGGCCGGGGCCCCGCGATGGCCGCGTGCGTGCGGAGCATCCGGCTCGCCCTGGCGCGCGGCGGCGTCGTCGTCGACGTGCGCCCCGCGCGGGCGTGGCCGCCCGGGTCCCGCCTCGTGCTCGAGCACCTGCGCACCACGGCCGAGCGCCGGGGTCTGGCCTGGGAGGAGCGGCCGCTCACCTGAGCCCGCGACGTGCCGGCCCGGTCCCCGTCCTGGCCCCTGCCCGGGTCGAGGAGTCAGTCGAGCGCGCGACGCATGAAGCCCTTGAGCCCGGTCGCCGTGAAGAGCGCGAGGAAGCCGACGAGGGCCAGCGCGCACACCCAGGCGGGGATGTGCGGCGTCGACGGCAGCAGCGAGCCCCGCAGCCCCTCGGAGACGTAGGTGAGCGGGTTGAACGCCGTGACGACCTGGAACCAGCGCAGCACGTCGAGCGAGGCCCACGGGTACTGCGAGGCGCCGGTGAAGAGCAGCGGCGTCAGGACGAGCGCGAAGACGATGTTGATCTTGCTCGGCGGCACGAGCGTGCCGAGGGTGAGGCCGGCCGCCGCCCCCGTGAGCGACCCGAGGACGACGAAGAGGACCACCCAGCCGAGCGCCTCGGTGCGCCAGGGGATGTCTCCGAGGATCCAGACGCCGAGCGGGAACATCGCCGCCGAGGCGACGAGGGCCCGCAGCGACGAGAAGACGATCTTCTCGAGCGCGACGGCCGTGGTCAGCGTCGGCGCGAGCAGCCGGTCCTCGATCTCCTTGCTGAAGGAGAAGTCGATGACGAGCGGCAGCGCCGTGTTCTGCAGCGCGGTGAGGAACGCCGTCAGCGCGACGATGCCCGGGAAGAGCAGCGCGGCGTAGCCCTCCTGCAGGAAGCCCAGCGAGCCGAGCACCTGCCCGAAGACGAAGAGCAGGAAGACGGGCTGCAGCAGCACCTGCGCGAGGAAGGCGGGCAGCTCGCGCCACGTGACGAAGAGGTCGCGGCGCAGGATCGCCAGCGCCGGGGCGAGGTGGCCGACGCCGCGGCGGGCGCCGTCGGCGTCGCGCCCTCCCGAGGTCGCGCCGCCGTCCGTCGTACTGCCGTCCGTCGTGCTGCCGTCCGTCGTGCTGCCGTCCGTCGTGCTGGTCACCGCAGCTCCCTCCCGGTCAGGCTGATGAAGACGTCCTCGAGGTCGGGCCGGCCGAGCCGGACGTCGGTGACGACGGCGCCGGTGGACGCCACGGCCTCCGCGACGGGCGCGAGCAGGGCCGCGGGGTCGCCCGCCACGGTGGCCCGCACGCGCGCCGCCGGGCGCTCGGCGGGCATCTCGTCGGTCCCGCGGACGCCGTCGACCCGCTCGAGGGCCTGCCGCACCGCGCCCGCGACGTCGTCCACCCCCTCGGGGGGCGTGACGACGACCTCGACGGTGCCGCCGTCGCTGTGCCGCGCGACGAGCGCCGCCGGCGTGTCGAGGTCGAGCAGGCGCCCGTGGTCGACGATGCCGACGCGGTCGCACAGCTCCTGCGCCTCGTCCATGTCGTGCGTCGTCAGCAGGACGGTGGTCCCGCGCTCGCGGAGGTCGCGCACCCGCTCCCGCACGAAGAGCCGGGCCTGCGGGTCGAGGCCGGTGCTGGGCTCGTCGAGGAAGAGGACCTGCGGGTCGTGCATGAGCGCCCGGGCGATCATCAGCCGCTGCGCTTGGCCCCCGGACACCCTGTCCACCTTCGAGTCCGCGCGCTCCCCGAGCCCGAAGCGCTCGAGCAGGTCGTCCGCCCGCCGGACCCGCTCGCCCTTCCCGACGCCGTGGTAGGCCGCGTGGAAGAGGAGGTTCTGCCGGGCCGTCAGCGACTGGTCGAGGTTGGGCCGCTGCGGCACGACGGCGAGCCGCGCCCGCGCCGCGGGCGGGTCCGCGGCGACGTCGGCGCCCGCCACGACGGCCCGGCCGCTCGTGGCGCGCACGCGGGTGGTGAGGACGCCGACGGTCGTCGTCTTGCCCGCCCCGTTGGGGCCGAGGAGGCCGAAGACCTCGCCGCGGCGGACCGCGAAGCTCACGCCGTCGACGGCGTTGCTGTCGCGCTTCGGGTAGCGCTTGACGAGGTCGACGACCTCGACGGCCGGGGCGGTGGAGGTCACGCGCCCCATGGTGGCCGCGGGCACCGGCCGTCGCAGCCCGGCGACCGGGGACGCGGAGCGGTGCGGATCTCCCTCTCCCGCACGGCTGCGCGTCCCCGGTCGGCGGCGTCAGCCCCGGCGGCGCACCACGACGACGGTGTCGGTGACCTCGCCGACCTGCCCCTCGGGGCCGGTCGCCTCCCGCACCGGGGCGTCGACGCGCACGGCCTCGAACTCCTCCGGCGGCAGGGCCAGCCCGTCGTGCAGCTCCTGCGCCGTCGGGAAGTCGTGGCCGCCGTGCCAGCTCCACGACGGCGCCGAGCCGTGGTCGACGAGGACGAGGTGGCCCCCGGGCGCCAGGAGGCCGGCCGCCCGGCGCAGGACGGCGGCCCGGTCCCACGCCACCGGCGACTGGAGGAAGAAGGCGCTCACGAGGTCGAAGGGCCCCTCGGGCAGCGAGCGCTCGAGGTCGTGCTGCTCGGTGGTGACCTCGACGCCGGCCGCCGCGGCCGCCTCGCGGGTGCGGGCGAGCGCCGTCGGCGCGACGTCGACCGAGGTCACGGCCCAGCCGCGCGCGGCCAGCCACACCGAGTCCCCGCCCTCCCCGCAGCCGAGGTCGAGCGCGCGCCCCGGGGTGAGCGGCTCCGCCACCTCGACGAGCAGCGCGTTGGGCCGCCCGCTCCAGATGCGCCCGCGGGCGACGTAGAAGCCCTCCCACCGCTCCTCGACGCCGAGCGCGTCGTCCTCGAGGACGGCGCGGCCGGCGTCGGTCGTGCCCGCGGCGCGCTGCTGCCCGCCGTGCCCGTGCCCGTGCTCGTGCTGGTCGTGCTCCCGCGCGCTCACGCCGTCACCCTCTCCCGGCCGAGCCGGAGGGCGCCGCGGTGGGCGGCCACCGCGACGGCCGTGTCGTCGTCGACGAGGTCCTTGGTGATCATCGACCCCGCGGTCATGCCGGCGCTCGCGGCGGTGAGCACCGGCGCCATGGGCGCGGTGACGTTGCCCGCGACCCAGAGGCCCGGCACGGACGTGGCGCCCGTCGGGTCGGCCGGCACGTGCTCGCCGAGCACGAGCTCGCCCATGGCGAGCTCGGCGGTGGCCAGGCCCAGGTCGGCGAGGAGCCCGCCGCGGGCGACGGCCAGCGACATGGTCACGAGCGCGTCGACGGCGACGGCGCGCCCGTCCGCCAGGCGCACGCCGCGGATCGCGTCGTCCGCGACGTCGAGCGCCGCGACCTGGCCCTCGACGACCTCGACGCCCCGCGCGGCCAGCTTCTCCGCCTGCTCGGCGGACGGCGCCGCGCCGGTGTGCTGCAGGAGCACCACCCGCTCGCTCCACCCGCGCCACATCAGCGCCTGGTCGGGGCCGTGCGCGTTGACGGACAGGACGCCGACGACGCGGTCGGCGACCTCCCGGCCGTGGCAGAACGGGCAGTGCAGGAGGTCGCGGCCCCAGCGCTCCGCCAGCCCCGGGAGGTCGGGCAGCACGTCCTCCACACCCGTCGTCACGAGCAGCCGGCGGGCGAGGACGCTGCGCCCGTCCTCCAGGCCGACGCGGAAGCGCGGCGCGCCGGGGCCGCCGTCCTCGAGGCGCTCGGCCGTGGTGGCCGTGCCCCGGACCACCTGGCCTCCGTACGCCTCGACCTCCGCCCGGCCGAGGGCCACCAGCTCGCGCGGACCCGTGCCCTCGCGGCCCAGGTAGTTGTGCACGCCGTCGGCGGGGGCGTTGCGCGGCTCGCCGGCGTCGACGACGAGGGTGCTGCGCAGCGCCCGCGCCGTCGTCAGCGCCCCGGCGAGGCCGGCCGCGCCGCCGCCGACCACGACGACGTCGTACTGCTCGCGCAGCTCCTCGTGCTCCCCCACGGGCTGCCCGCCCACGTCCCTCGTCGCGCTCACAGGTCCTCCACACGTCCGTGCGGCCGTCTCTCGACCGCGTCTCGGAGAGCGTGCGCCCAGGCGTTCGGGGTGGCAAGCATCCTTGCCGGAACGGCAAGATGCGGGCGTGGCCGACGACGACCTCTCCCCCGTCCTCGACGCCGTGGGCCCGCGCCTGCGCGCGCTGCGCCAGCGCCGCGACCGCACGCTCGCGGACCTGGCCGCCGAGACCGGCATCTCGGTGAGCACGCTCTCCCGCCTGGAGGCCGGGCAGCGCCGGCCCACGCTCGAGCTGCTCCTGCCGCTCGCGCGCGCCCACCAGGTGGCGCTGGACGACCTCGTCGACGCCCCCGAGACGGGTGACCCCCGCGTCCGCTCCCGGCCCGTCGAGCGCGGCGGCATGACCGTCGTGCCCCTCACGCGCCGTCCCGGCGGCATCCAGGCGATGAAGCTGCTGCTGCCGGTCGGCTACGGCCGCGGGGCCGAGCAGCGCACGCACGAGGGCTACGAGTGGCTGTACGTCCTCGACGGCCGGCTGCGCCTGCGGCTCGGGCCGCACGACATGGTGCTCGGCCCCGGCGAGGCGGCCGAGTTCGACACCCGCACGCCGCACGCCATGGAGAACGCGGGCGACGACGTGTGCGAGGCGCTCGCGCTCATGGGGCCGCAGGGCGAGCGCGCGCACCTGCGCGCCCGGCCGGCGCGCGCGCGGGGCGACGGCTAGGCCAGGACGTCGCACCTGTTCGACGCCCGTGAGCGTGCACGGTCACGGGCGTCGAGCACGTCTTCTCGGGTCAGCCGTCACCCCGGGGTGCCTCGCCGGCCGTCGCGGGCGGCACGGGGTCGGCGCCCAGGCCCCCGGGCGCGGGCACCGCGGAGCCGTCCGCGGCCGGCGGGGCGCCGTCGAGCGGGTGCGCGAGCTCGTCGGCGCGCAGGCGGGCGAGCACGATCGCGGCGACGGCCAGCGCCGTCGGGGCCAGGCCGGCCACGAGGAAGACGGGGGTGAGGCCGACCGCCGCGCTCACCGGGCCGGCGAGCGCCATGGAGACCGGCATGAGCGCCAGCGACACGAAGAAGTCGAGGCTCGAGACGCGCCCCAGCAGGGACGGCGGGACGCGGCGCTGCAGCAGCGTGCCCCAGATGACGGTGGCCGCCTGGAACGTCGCGCCGACGAGGGCGGCGCCCACGACCATCACCCACACGCTCGTGGCGACGCCGAAGAGGGCCAGCGGGGCGCACCCGGCGCCCCACAGCATGATCATCACGCTGAGGTACCGGCGCGGCAGGCGCCGCGAGGCGACGACGAGCGAGGCCACCGCGCCCGCGACGCCGAAGGCCGCCAGCACGAG
Source organism: Pseudokineococcus marinus (assembly GCF_013004605.1). Lineage (GTDB taxonomy): Bacteria > Actinomycetota > Actinomycetes > Actinomycetales > Quadrisphaeraceae > Pseudokineococcus > Pseudokineococcus marinus. The sequence goes on along the minus strand of NZ_JABEMA010000051.1, from coordinate 999 downwards.
GGCGTGGTCCTGCGGCCCGCCGCCGGCGCGGTCGCGGATCGCGAAGGGCGTGAGCACCTCCAGCGGCCCGATGACGAGCAGCACCATGACGCAGGCGAAGAGCAGGGTGGACAGCAGCCACGGCGTGCGCCGCAGGTAGGAGAAGCCCTCGGCGACGTCGGCGAGCACCGCTGCCACGGCGGACCGGCCGGAGGCCGACGCCTCGGCGGCGAGGTCGCGGCGCAGCGGCGTGCTCGGCAGGCCGAGGAGGAAGCCGACCGCCCCCGCGGAGGCGACCGCCGCCGCCAGCAGGGCCGCCGACGGCGCGAGGGCGGCCACGAGGGCGCCCGCGAGCGCCGGCCCCCCGGCGTTGACGAGCAGCGGGCGCAGGAAGCCCTCGAGGCCGTTGGCCGGGAGCAGCTGCTCGGCCGGCAGCAGCGAGGGCAGGAGCGCCGAGTAGGCGGGGTAGTACAGGCCCTGGCCGACGCCGATGACGACGGAGGCGGCCACGAGGTGCGGCACCTCCACGACCCCCGCCAGCGCGAGCGCCGCGGCGGCGGCGGTGGCGGCGAGCTCGGCCGTGGCGACGGCGAGGAGGATGCGGCGCTGGGGCACGCGGTCCGCGAGGACGCCGCCGAGCAGCGCGGTGGCGAGCATGCCGACGGCGAAGCCGGCGCTCACCGCCGAGACGGCCGAGGCGCCGCCGCCCAGGGCGATGACCTGCCAGACGACGGCGAGGGTCCACAGCCCGCCGGCCGCCAGGGCGCACACGAGGGCTCCCGCCAGCCAGCGGTAGGCGGGCACCCCCAGCGGCGCCAGCGCGCGGGGAAGACCGCGCCCGACCGTCCTCACGTCGTCCCCGTCCTGCGCCCGAGCCTCGCGCGCGGGAGCAGTCGACCGTGGCGACGACCTCCGGGGCAAGCGGCTTCCCCGAGCGACCTCCCCGCGAGGCGGTCGCTCGGGCCGGCCGCCTGCGCCGCCGGCGCCTCAGCGCCGCCGCGGTCCGGGGACGGAGGGGCG
>NZ_JABEMA010000509.1 GCF_013004605.1 Pseudokineococcus marinus | reverse complement strand
TCCGATCTCTGGCCGCCGCGGGGGCCCGGGTCGTCGGTCCGGACGGAGCGGGCGGGGACGCGACCGCTGGTACGGCCGCCGGCGACGAGCGGTGGGGCGGCCTCGTCGTCGACGCCACCGCCGCCGCCTCCCCCGCCGACCTCGTGGGCCTCGTGGGCGCCTGCACGCCGCACCTGCGCCGGCTCGCGCGCGGGGCCCACGTCGTCGTGCTGGGGCTCGACCCCGACCGCCTCGCCGCGGGGTCACCGGCCGCGGTGCGCGTGGCCCAGCGCGCCCTCGAGGGCTTCACGCGCTCGCTGGGCAAGGAGGTGGGCGGCGGCCGGACGGTGCAGCTGGTGCTCCTCGCCGAGGGCGGCGTCGGGGCCATGGGCTCGACGCTGCGCTTCCTGCTGTCGGGCCGCTCGGCCTTCGTCAGCGGCCAGGTGGTGCGGGTGGGCGCGCCCGTACACGACCTGCCCCCCGGCGAGGAGGCCCGCGGCCCCCGGCCGCTGGCGGGCCGTCGCGCCGTCGTCACCGGCGCGGCCCGCGGCATCGGCGCCGCCGTCGCGCAGCTGCTGGGAGCGCGGGGCGCGCACGTGGTGTGCGTCGACGTCCCGGCCGCCGCCGGCGACCTGGCGGCGACGGCCCGGGCCGTCGGCGGCGAGCCGCTCGTCCTCGACATCACCTCCGACCTGGCGCCCGGCCGCCTCGCGGACGCCTGCGAGCGCCTCGGCGGCGTCGACGTCGTCGTGCACAACGCCGGCATCACCCGTGACCGGCGGCTGCGCAACATGCGCCCCGACGCCTTCGCCGCGGTGCTCGACGTCAACGTCGGCGCGCCGCTGCGCCTCACCGAGCACCTCCTCGGCGCCGGCCTGCTGGGCCGCGGCGGCCGCGTCGTCGGCGTCTCGTCGCTCGCCGGCATCGCGGGCAACGACGGCCAGACGAGCTACGCGGCGTCCAAGGCCGGGGTCATCGGCCTCGTGGACGCCCTCGCGCCGCGGGCGGCCGCCGCCGGGACGACGGTCAACGCCGTCGCGCCCGGCTTCATCGAGACGCGCATGACGGCGACCGTCCCGCCCCTGACGCGCCAGCTCGGGCGGCGCCTCGCCTCGCTCGGGCAGGGCGGGCTGCCCGTCGACGTCGCCGAGGCCATCGCCTGGTTCGCCGAGCCCGCGACGGCCGGGGTGCACGGGCAGGTGCTGCGCGTCTGCGGCCAGAGCCTGCTGGGGGCGTGAGGGTGGCCGCGCGGACCTCCTCCGGCGCCGGCTCGCCCTCCTCCGGCGGCTCCTCCTCCGGCGGCTCCTCCTCCGACGCCCGGTCCGACGCCCGGTCCGACGCCCTGGCCGGCCGTGCCGCGTCCCCTGCCACCGGGGGCCGCCGACCGGCGTCCGCGGTGCCGCTGGCTCCGTCGCCCGGCCTGCTGGCGGGCGCCCTGCTGCCCCGGCGGCGG
>NZ_JABEMA010000508.1 GCF_013004605.1 Pseudokineococcus marinus | reverse complement strand
GTGGCGGGCGCGGTGCCGGCGAGCCGCCCGTGCTGCCCGACCGGGCGGCCGAGGACCGGCCCGAGGCGTGGGGCGAGCGCGCCGACGAGGAGGACGACGAGCGCTACCTGCGGGAGCGACCGCCCCACTGGTGAGCCCACCGGCGGCGGACGCGCGAGCGGCGCTCGTCGTCCTCGTCGGAGCGGGAACGGGCGTCGCCCAGGCGGCCCGACGAGGAGGGGCCGTCGACCCGGCCGCGCCGGGCCTCAGGGGAGGTCGGGGCCCCGCTGACCGGCCGGGCCCGCGCCGCCCGCGGCGTCGGTGTCCCCACCGGCACCGCCCGGGCCGGCAGCGCCCGCGGCGCGCTGGGCGGCGAGGAGGTCGCGGATCTCCTGCAGCAGCAGGATGTCCTCGCTGGGAGCGGCGACGTCGGGCTCCGCGCCCTGCTTGCGCAGGGCGAGCAGGCGGTTCATCGGGACGACGACGAGGAAGTACAGCACCGCCGCGACGATGAGGAAGTTCAGGGCGGCGGCGATCGTCGTCCCGAAGACGATCTTGGTGGCGCCGTCGCCGGTCCGGCTCGGGATGTCCACCCCGAGCTGGCCGATCTCCTGGGCGTCGAAGATCGCCGCGATGAGGTTGCCGAAGACGTCCGTGCTGATGGCCGTGACGATGGCCGTGAAGGCCGCGCCGATGACGACCGCGATGGCCAGGTCGATGACGTTGCCGCGCAGGATGAAGTCCTTGAAGCCGCTGAGCACGTGCCCTCCTCGGTGGGGCGGGCCCGGCCCGCCGTCCTCGCCCGCCCGGCCGGTGCCGTCCGGGACCGCCCGCCGGACGGCGGGCGCTGCGAACCCTCGCACTCCGGGCACCGCTCCGGGCGGCACCCGCGCAGGACACGACTGGGGACACGACTGGGGACACGACTGGAGGGCACGGGCGGGGCGTCACCGGTCGGGCAGCAACGCGAGCTGCACGCCGCTCCCGGCAGCGACGGCCGCGGCCACGCCCCGGGCCTCGTCGCGGCCCAGCGCCAGGACGACGACACCGCCGGCCGGGTCCCCGCCGAGCGGACCGAGCGCTCCCTCGCCGCCGCGCTCGGGCACCCGCAGGACGACGGCGCGCTCCGCGACGACGTCGGCGACGCTGGCGGTGGCTGCGGACGGGTCGGTGAGCAGGGGGTCGGCGGGGGCGGCGAGGACGAGGACGGCGTCACCGGGCGCGACGAGCTCGCTCGAGGCCGCCGGGAGCGGCAGGCCGACCGCGACGTCCCCGGCCCGGGCCCCGGCGAGCAACCCGGGCCCGGCGAGCCGGGCGTCGGTGACGACCTCGCCCTCGCGGGCGGGGGAGGCCAGGCGGCGGCCGACGACCGCAGCGGGTGACGCGGCGGCGCCGCCGGGCACGAGCC
>NZ_JABEMA010000507.1 GCF_013004605.1 Pseudokineococcus marinus | reverse complement strand
CATTTCACGATCGTCAGCGAGACGCTGACCGGCCGACGATCGGATGCGGGGCGGCGAGGGCGTCGTCGTGGCCAGCGCCTTGAGCGAGCTCCGGCTCGCCGACTGGAAGTCGGCTTACAGGAATGAGCATGGAGACGAGCGTGAGCAGGCTCACCGCGACGAGCACCGACGCCGTGACCCACCGCCCGTCCTCGCCCGCCGCGAGGACGAGCGCCAGCTTGGCGACGAAGCCCGAGGTCGGGGGCAGCCCGGCGAGGGCGGCGGCGGCCAGCGCGAAGGCGACGGCGAGGACCGGCTCCCGGTGGGCGAGCGAGCCGAGGCGCTCGAGCGCCGTCGTGCCGTACCGGGTCTCGACCGCCCCGGCGACCATGAGCAGGGCCGCCTTGACGAGCACGTACTGCAGGAGGAAGACGACGAGCGCCGCCGTCCCCGCCGTCCCGGCCAGCCCGAGGGCGGCGAGCAGGTACCCGACCTGGCTGACCATGTGGGCGACGAGCACGGTGGTCATCTCGTGCTCGCCGACCGCGAGGAGCACCCCGACCACCGCGGTGACGAGGCCGACCACCAGCACGACCTGGGGCACGAGCGAGCCCTCGGGCAGGAGCAGCGCGTCGAGCCGCACGAGGACGACGACGCCCGTCTTGGTGAGCAGGCCGGAGAAGACGGCGAGGACGGCGGGGCCGGCGACGGCGTAGCTGCGGGGCATCCACCCGTGGAGGGGGACGGCGGCGGCCTTGACGCCCATGGCGAGCAGGAGCAGCCAGACGCCCGCCTGCCGGGCGGGGGTGGCGGGCCCGGCGGCCAGCTCGGCGAGGGCCACCGTGCCGCTGGCGGCGTAGACGAGGCCCACGCCGACGAGGAAGACGGTGGAGGCGAGGAGGTTGACGGCCACGTAGAGGCGGGCGGCCGCCAGCCGCCGCCGGGTGCGGCGCCGGCCGAGGAGGAGGAGCACGTAGCTCGGGACGAGCATGACCTCGACGAAGACGAAGAGGTTGAACAGGTCGGCCGTGAGCAGCGCCCCGTGCACGCCGGCGGACATGACGAGGACGAGGGGCACGAGGGCGGGCGCCCGGTCCTCGCGCGTGCCGCCCGCGAAGACGAGGCCGGCGAGCACGACGAGGGAGACGGCGAGGAGGACGGCGGAGGCGAAGACGTCGGCGGCCAGGGCGATGCCGAGGCCGGGCACCCAGCCCCCGACCTGCGTGGCGGGCACCTCGCCGGACAGCGTGCGCGCGAGGAGCAGGGCGGCGACGACGCCGACGGCGCCGCTCGTCGCGACGCCGGCCCAGCGGGCGAGGGCCGGGGACCCGGCGCCGGACGTCCCCCGCAGGAGGACGAGGAGCCCGGCGACGAGCATCGGCAGCACGACGGGGGCGACGACGAGCGCCTGGGCGCCCGGCCCTGCGGCGCTCACCGGGCGGCTCCGGCGCCGCGGCCGT
>NZ_JABEMA010000506.1 GCF_013004605.1 Pseudokineococcus marinus | reverse complement strand
CTCCGCGGCGCCCTGCAGCTGGCCGCGGCGCACCCGGTGGCCGTCCGCCGGGCGGGGGCCGGCGACCTGGCCCGGGAGCTCGCGCTGCGCGAGGGCGCCGTCACCGTCGTCTGGCAGTCCGTCGTGCGCCAGTACGTGCCGCCCGCCGAGCGCCGCGCGGCGGAGGCGGACCTGGAGGCGCTCGGGCGGCGCGCGTCGCCGTCCGCGCCGCTGGTGCTCCTGGCCCTCGAGCCGCGGCGCCTGCCGGGCGAGCGCCAGCAGCGGTTCTGCGTCGAGGCCCGCGTCCACGGCGCGCCCCCCGGCTCCCGGGCGGCCGCGGCGGGCGCCCGGCTGCGGCTGCTCGGCGAGGCCGCCCCGCACGGGGTCCCCGTCCACTGGGGCCCTCCGGGCCGAGTCCGGTGGGGTCCTCCGGGCTGAGCCTGCGGCCCCGGGACGGCGGTGGTGCGCGGGAGGGGCGCGCGGGCGGCGGGGCGCTCGCCGGCGGCACCTAGGCTGCCGGGGTGACGATCGACCTCCACGCGCACTCCAGCGCGTCGGACGGCACCCAGCCTCCGGGCGAGGTCGTCGTCGCGGCGGCGGCCGCCGGCCTCGACGTCGTGGCCCTCACCGACCACGACACCACGGCCGGGTGGGAGGAGGCCGTCGCCGCCTCGCTCGCCACGGGCACCGCGCTGGTGCGCGGCGTCGAGATCTCCTGCCACAGCGGCGGGGTGAGCGTGCACCTGCTCGCCTACCTCCACGACCCGGCGGCCCCGGGCCTGCGGGCGGTGCTGGACCGCTCGCGCGCCTCCCGGCTCCACCGGGCCCGCGCGATGGTCGACCGCCTGTCGGCCGACCTGCCCCTCACGTGGGAGGACGTCCTCGAGCAGGTGGACGGCGAGGCCACCGTGGGGCGCCCGCACCTCGCCGACGCGCTCGTCGCCAAGGGTCTGGCCCGCGACCGCGGTCACGCCTTCGCCACCGTCCTGTCGACGCGCTCGCCGTACTTCGTGGGCCACGCGGCGCCCGACGCGGTGCAGGCCGTCCGCCTGGTCCGGGAGGCGGGCGGGGTGCCGGTCTTCGCCCACCCGCGCGCCGTGCTGCGCGGGCGGGTCGTGCCCGACGCCGTCGTCGAGGAGCTCGCGGACGCGGGCCTTGTGGGGCTGGAGGCGCACCACCGCGACCACGACGCGCGCGCCGTGCGCGAGCTCGAGGACCTGGCCGCCGCGCTGGGGCTCGTCGTGACCGGCTCGAGCGACTACCACGGCGCCGGGAAGGCCAACCGGCTGGGCGAGCGCACGACGAGCCCGGCGGCCCTGGAGGCGGTCGAGGCCCTCGGCGCCCTCGAGGTCGTCCGGCCCTGAGGCCGGCGCCGGGACGCCCGCGGCCCGGCGGTCAGGCGCGCAGGCGCTGCTCGGCGTCGCG
>NZ_JABEMA010000505.1 GCF_013004605.1 Pseudokineococcus marinus | reverse complement strand
GAGGTGCCGCCGGGCGCCTGGGCGCCCCCCGGCGCGGCGACGGCGTGCCTGCAGGCGGTCGGCGCGGGCGCGGTGTGGACGGGTGCGGAGGCCCTGCGGGGCCGCTTCCCCTTCGGTGGCTTCGGCTGGGGACGGCTCGCCTTCAGCCAGGCGGACGCGCCGACCGTCGGGCTGGCCGCCCTGGGCGGGGCGCCGCTCGTGTCCTTCGCCGTCGCGACGACGGGGGCCGCGCTGGCGCTGGTCCTCCTGCACCTCGCGGCAGCGGTGGGAGAGCACCGGCTCCGCCGCGAGGAGACGTCGCACCCCGCCGGTCCGTCGTCCACCGCCCCGCGGGCGCTCGCGCGGTCGACCGCGCGGGTGCTGCCCCCGCTCGTGCTCGCGGCGCTCCTCGCCGCCGGCGGGGCGCTCGTGCCGCGCCCCACGGCCGCGGAGGCCGGGACCCTCGTCGTCGCCGCCGTGCAGGGGGACGTGCCGGAGCCGGGCCTGGACTTCAACGCCGAGCGGCGCGCCGTCCTCGACAACCACGTGCGCGCCACCGAGGAGCTGGCCGACGCCGTGGCCGCGGGGCGGGCGCCGCAGCCCGACGTCGTCGTCTGGCCCGAGAACGCCAGCGACATCGACCCGTTCGCCAACGCCGACGCCGCCGACCGCATCGAGGAGGCCGTCCGGGCGATCAGGGCGCCGGTGCTCGTCGGCACGCTCGTCCGCGGCAGCCGAGGCACCGGGCTGCCCGCGGACCTCGAGGCGGGCACGGGCAGCACAGGGGGCGCGGGGGACGAGCTCGAGGACGACGAGCTGCGCAACGTGGTCGTCGTGTGGGAGCCGGGGGAGGGCCCGACCCAGGTCTACGCCAAGCGGCACCCGGTGCCCTTCGGCGAGTACGTGCCCCACCGCGACTTCTTCCGCCTCTTCAGCGACAAGGTCGACCTCGTGCGCGCCGACATGGTGCCGGGGGAGCGGCCCGGCCTCCTCGACGTCGCCGGAGCCCGGCTGGGCGCCCTCATCTGCTTCGAGGTGGTCGAGGACGGCCTCGTCGACGACGTCGTCCGCGGCGGCGCCGAGCTGCTCGTCGTCCCGACGAACAACGCCACGTTCGGCTTCACCGACGAGAGCGTCCAGCAGCTCGCCATCTCCCGGGTGCGGGCCGTCGAGGAGGGCCGAGCGGTCGTCCACGCGTCCACCGTGGGCGTCTCGGCGGTCATCGCCCCGGACGGCAGCACGGGCCGCACCACCGAGCTGTTCACCCCCGACGTCCTCGTCCAGGAGGTCCCCCTGCGCACCAGCCTGACCCCCGCCGCGAGCTCCTCGGAGACGGGGACTTCTACCGCTACGACGTCAAGACCGACGATGACCTCGCCGGCACCGTCTGGACCGGCGCCTACCGCCCCGACGCCGACGACGTCGACACCCTGTGGG
>NZ_JABEMA010000504.1 GCF_013004605.1 Pseudokineococcus marinus | reverse complement strand
CGCCCGGCCGCGCCCGGGGCGGTGGTGCCCCGACGGGGGCGGCCCGGCGGGGGAGCGACGGGACGGACGCCGAGCGGACGGATGGCGGCCGGACGAGGGACGGCCGGACGGGGTGCGGCCGGACGCCGCGGGGGACGCCGGTCCCCGGGCGTGGAGGGGTTCGGGGCAGGTGGCGCTCACGGCAGCTCCTCGAGGACGTCGTCGACCGGAGGGGCCGGCCGCTGGGCCGACCGGGTGGTGCGCGGGCGTCGAGCGAGCCCCGCACCTCCGGCGTGGTGGGAGCAGTCCTACCCCGACACGCCTGCCGTTGACCATCGTTTGATGCTGTTTGGTGTCGAGGACCACCCGTCAGTGTGGCTGGGGGCCGTTCGGCCGTCGATAGCGCGCACCGGTACGGTGGGGCGGTGCGCTGGCAGCGGCTGTTCGAGGACCTCGAGGCGCAGCTCGAGCAGGAGGCCTCGGCCGAGCTGCGCGCCGAGGTGGCCGACCGCACGAGGGCGGAGCAGGCGGACGTCTGGCTCGCCGACCGGCTGCGGGCCGCGGGCCCTCTGGAGGTCGCGCTGCACCTGCGCGACGGCGCCGTCGTGGCGGGGCGCGTGGACGACGCGGCCCCGGAGTGGGTCGTCGTGGCGGAGGCCCGCGGTCAGGCCCTCGTCCCGCTGGCCTCGGTGTCGTCCGTCGCCGGCCTGCCGCGCCGTGTCGCCCCGCCGGCGGGAGCGGTGCTGCGGCGCACCTCCCTGCGGACCGCGCTGAGGGCGCTCGCCCGCGACCGCGCCGCCGTGCGCGCGGCGGTTGCCGGCGCCGAGCTCGCGGGGACGATCGACCGGGTCGCGGGTGACCACGTCGACCTGGCCCTGCACGCCCCGGGGGAGCCGCGACGGGCGGGTGCCGTCCTCGAGGTGCGGGCGGTCGCCATCGGGGCGCTGCTCGTGGTCCGCAGCGCCTGACGCCTCTCCAGCTCCGGAGCGGGAGGTCGAGCGCGGGGCGCCGAGGCCGGGACGGCGCCCCGGCGCGCGCCGACCGGGCGGCTCAGACCCCGGTCAGCCGCGCTCGAGCCCGTCCGCGGAGGCGGCCTCGGCCGCCTCGTCCAGCCCGCCGCGCTCGACCAGGGCCCGCGTCTGGGAGTACATGCGCTGGATGTAGGACTCGAGCTCGGTGGTCTCGACCCGCCACTGCCCGCGGCCGCCCACCTTGATGGCCGGGAGGTCGCCGGAGCGCACGAGGGCGTAGGCCTGCGCCGAGGAGATGGAGAGGATCTCGGCGACGTCCGCCAGCGGCAGGAATCGGGCGGGCACGCGTCCTCCTCGGGTCGGGCACGGCGCCGGTGGGCTGCCCCGCGGCGGCCGGCGGGCCCCGGAGGGGGCGCCGCGGCCGGAGTCTGGCACGCGGCCGGAGGACCCTGCGGCCCGGTCGGGTGACCCTGTGGACGACGGGGGCGGGGCGCGGCGTCGGCGCTGGCACGATCGCCGGGTCG
>NZ_JABEMA010000503.1 GCF_013004605.1 Pseudokineococcus marinus | reverse complement strand
CGGGCGACGACGTCGAGCGCGGCGTCGTCGTCCGCGTCGACGGTGAGCAGGCGGTGCCCGCCGTCGGCCGCAGCGAGCAGGGCCGCGGCCAGCGCCGCGGCGGCCGTGTCGACGTCGTCGGCGGCGCCGGGCTGCTCCGGCGCGGTGCTCGCGAGCGCCTCCGGGGCCGTGCTCGCGAGCGCCTCCGGCGCGGGCACGTGGTGGGCCCCGGGCAGCAGCTCGGCGAGGACGGACGTGCGCACGGGCGTCACCGGGTCGGACCCCGCGGGCCCCTCCTCGAGGGGCCGCCCGCGCACGAGGGCGCGGCCGCCGGTGACGGTGCGGCCCATCGCCGGGTAGGCGGGGCAGACGACGGCGAAGCCGTCGGGGCGCGCGGCGACCCAGGCGGCGAGCGCGCCCTCGACCTGGTCGGCCACGGAGCCGCGGAGGGTCGAGTCGACCTTGAGGTAGACGCGCGGCGTGCCTGCGCCGAGCAGCGCCGCGACCCGTCGGCGCACCACCTCGCGCGCCACCGCCGGGGCGGCGGCGCGGACGTCGGTGCTCGTCGCGAGGACGCACGGGTCGTCGCCGTCGGGGGCCGCGGCCGTGCCGGCGTCCGCGCCGACCGCCAGCAGCGTGCGCCAGCCGAGGTCGGCGAAGCGGACCGCGCTGTCGCCGGCGCCCGTGAGGTCGTCCGCCACGAGCGCGGCGTCCCACGGGCGGCCGGGCAGGTCCGCCCTGGGAGCGGTGGGGGCGTCCGTCACAGGCCCGTCCCCCGGCCCTCGTCCACGGGGCCCGTCCCGGCGTCGGCCGTGCTCGAGGACTCGTCGAGGGCGCCGGCGCGCTTGAGGACGAGGGAGGCGAGCACGGGCGCGAGGATGGCCGTCACGAGCACGGAGGCCGCGACCTGCGCCGTCGCCGTCCCCACGTACTGCTCGAAGCGCGGGTCCGCCGCCGCGACGATCGCAGGCGTGGCGATCGCGTTGCCCGCCGTCGTGCCCGCGGCGAAGCCGACGCCGGACTTCGCGCCGCGGCGCAGGAGGAAGCGCCAGCCGACGTAGACCAGCGCGCCCGTCACCGGGGCGACGACGAGGCCGAGGGCGAGGCCGGACAGGCCGCCGGTGACGACCGACCCGAGGTCGATGCCCGTCCCGAGCGCGAAGGCGAAGAAGGGGATGACGATGTTCGGGACGGGCTTGAGGACGTCACGCCACTGGGCGTCGAGGTTGCCGACGAGCACGCCGAGCAGGAAGGGCACGATCGCGCCGACGAGGGCGAGCAGCGGGATGTCGCCGAGGCCCGAGGCGCCGAGGAAGAGCAGCGTGAGGAAGGGCCCGTCGTTGACGGCGGAGGCGATGTACGCGCCGCGGTCGCGGGCGTCGCCGTAGCGGCCCGTGAAGGCGAGCCAGAGCCCGCCGTTGCTGTTGTCGAAGGAGGCCAGCAGCGCCAGGATCGAGATCCCGAGGATGCCGTCGAGCCCCACCACCGAGCCGAGCGCG
>NZ_JABEMA010000502.1 GCF_013004605.1 Pseudokineococcus marinus | reverse complement strand
CGCCGGCCCGTGCAGCGCGCCGTCGAGGTCGACCTCGTCGAGCACGAGGGCGAGCTCTGCCTCGGCGCGGCGGCCCGCCCCTCGACCGACCCGACCCTGGCGCTGCGGGCCGCCGCGGCCGCCGCCAAGGAGGGGCTGCCCCTGTCGCCCGTCACGGCCGGGCACCTCGCGACGGGCTCCCCGGTGCCGGGGACTCCGTGGCCGGCGCCCGCCCGCACCGCGCTGCTCGAGCTCCTCGGCACGGGGGAGCGGCAGGTGCCCGTGTGGGAGACCCTCGACCAGGCGGGGCTCGTGACCGCGTGGTTCCCCGAGTGGAGAGCCGTCCGCAACCGGCCCCAGCGCACCGTCGTCCACCGCCACACCGTCGACCGCCACCTCGTCGAGACGTGCGTGCAGGCCGAGGAGCGGCTCGGGGACGTCGCCCGCCCCGACCTGCTGCTCCTCACCTGCCTGCTGCACGACCTCGGCAAGACGGCGGGAGCCCGCGACCACAGCGAGGTGGGCGCGCCCCTCGCCGAGGCCGTCGCCCGGCGCACCGGGCTGCCCGAGGAGGACGTCGCCGTCGTCCGCCGGCTCGTGCGGCACCACCTCGCGCTCGTCGACCTGGCCACGCGGCGCGACCCCGACGACCCGCGCACGGTCGCCGAGCTCGTCGAGGTCGTCGACGGCCGGGAGGACGTCCTCGACCTGCTGCGCGCGCTCACCGAGGCCGACGCCCGCGCGGCCGGCCCCGCGGCGTGGACGGCGTGGCGGCGGCGCCTCGTCGACGACCTCGTCGCCCGGGCGCGCTCCGCGCTCCAGGGCCGCGAGCCCCCCGGGCCGGCCCCCCTCACCGCGGCCGAGCGCGGCCTCGTCGCCGCCGTCCTCCTCGACGGCACGCCGCGGGTCGAGACGAGCCCGCTGCTCGGGCTGCACGGCGTCACCGTCGTCGCCCCCGACCGGCCGGGCCTCTTCGGCGACGTGGCGGGGCTGCTCGCCGCGCACGGGCTGGCGGTGCGCTCGGCGCTCGTGCGCACGGTCGACGGCGTCGCCGTCGACACGTGGTGGGTCCACGGCAGCCGCGGCGTGCCCGACCCCGCCGTCCTGCGGACCGAGCTGCTGCGGCTGGGCGCCGGCGACGCCTCGGTGCTGGAGCGCCTCGCACGGCGCGACGCCGGCTGGCGCCCCCCGCGCCTGGCCGGCGACGCGGCGCCCCGCGTCCTCGTCGTGCCCGGGGCCTCGGAGGACGCGACGGTCGTCGAGGTGCGGGCGCCCGACCGCCCGCGGCTCCTCCACCGGCTGGGCAGCGCGCTGCGGGAGGAGGGGGTCGACGTGCGCAGCGCCCACGTCGCGACGCACTCCTCCCGGGCCGTCGACGTCCTCTACCTGTGCGAGCCCGGCGGCGGCCCGCTGAGCCCCGGCCGCACCGCCCGCGTCGTCGGGGTCCTCACCGACGCCGCCTCCGGCGAGCCGGCTCCCACCGACGCGCCCGCCGGGTCCACCG
>NZ_JABEMA010000501.1 GCF_013004605.1 Pseudokineococcus marinus | reverse complement strand
CGGGGCGCGACGCGGGGCCGCGGGCGCCGGCGGGCCGGCCCTTCCGCGGCGGGCGCCGCGGGTCGGGCACGACGCGCTGCAGGACGGCGGAGATGACGAGCGCGACGAGGAGCCAGCCGGCGTAGTTGGTCAGCGGGACGCCCGGGACGCCCGGCAGCGCCGGCGTCGGGTCGGCCCACGTCCAGTGGCCCTGCGCGACCATCATCGGGTCGAGGAAGAGGTCCCAGGAGGCGAGGCCCACCGCGGCGACGGGGACGGCCGTCCAGCTGCCGGGCGGGGCGAGCGTGCGCCCGGCCAGCAGCATCGGGTAGGCCATCATCGTCCAGGCCAGCGGCACGACGACGGGCACGTCGAGCACCTGCGGGCCGAGGGAGCCGGCGTAGGAGTACGCGCCGAAGGGGAACCCGGTCGCCGTCCCGACCGCCTCGGCGAGCAGGCCGATGCCGCCGGCGACGAGGAGCACCCCGCCGGCCGTCGCCGGGCCGAAGCGGCGCGCCGCGTCGGCGAGGACGGCCGCGGCGAAGAGGACGACCGCCGCGACCGTCGTCGTGTGCAGCGCGTCGCCGGACAGCAGCGGGTGGGCCACCTGCGCCAGCACGGCGAGGACCGCGAGGAGCAGCGAGGCGACCGCGAGGGGCGAGCGCCGCCGGGCGGTCGCGGTCCGCGGGGGCGGGGAGGGCTCCGTCGTCACCACCGGCGCAAGGGTAGGCGGGTCGATCAGGGCTCGCGCCCGTGCAGGGTCCCCTCGAGGGAGGTGACGGCGAAGCGGGCGAAGAGCTCCTCGGCGTACCAGCCCTCCCGGGGCGTGCGCTCGACGACCGCGCGGTGGGGCGCCCGTCCGTGCGCGAAGGCGGTGAGGGCGTCGCTGTCGCGCCACAGGCTCACGGTGCCCTGGAGCCCGACCGGCGCCTCGCCGACGCCGAGGGCGGCGCGCAGGCCGTCGACCCGGGCGAGGTCGCCGGAGACGGGCGGCACCGCACGGGTGAAGGTGGCCCACGAGCGCAGGTGGACGCGGGCCCGGGTGAGGCTGACGACGGGCGCACCCGACGGCGGGCGCCGCCGCGGGTCGCCGAACGGCGCGACGCCGCCCCAGCGGCCCCGGCTCGCGACGGGCTCCATGGCCACCCGCAGGCGCTCGTCGGCCAGGCGCCCCCAGCCGCGCGCGGTCGCGGAGCGCTCGAACCAGGCGGCGTCGCCGGGGGAGTCCCACGCCGCCAGCAGGGCCCAGTGCCCCGGGTCGGCGTCGCGCGCGGTGAAGGTGCGCCCCGAGCCGGTGCCGAGGAGCTTCGTCCAGCGCGCGCCGCTGCGGCGCAGCAGCGCGCGGTCGAGCGCCATCCGCCCGAGGGCCGCGGGCACGGCCGCCGCCCGGACCCCCCACACGTGGAGGGTGACGAGCGCGGGCGCGCCGTCGTCCCGCTGCTCCCGCGCCATGCCCTCGAGGCTAGGCGGCGACCCGCCCGGCGGTCGCGGCGGGCGGGGGGCCG
>NZ_JABEMA010000500.1 GCF_013004605.1 Pseudokineococcus marinus | reverse complement strand
GGTGGTCGCGGGCGGGCGCGTCGTGGCCCGGGTGCGCCGCGCCCGCCCGGAGGACGGCACCGGCGTCAGGGCACGACGGGCGGTGCGGCTCGCGCCGCGGTCGACGGCCTCAGCCGCGGTCGGGGTCCGTGCGGGCGAGCGCCGCCTCGAGGCGGTCGACCTTGCCCTGCATCTCCCCCGTGCGACCGGGACGGACGTCGGCCTTGAGCACGAGGGACACGCGGTCCCCGTGGCGCCCGACGGCCTCGGTGGCGCGGCGGACGACGTCCATGACCTCGTCCCACTCGCCCTCGACGGTGGTGAACATGCTGTCGGTGCGGTGCGGCAGGCCGCTCTCGCGCACGACGCGCACGGCGTCCGCGACCGCCTCCGCGAGGGAGTCACCGGACCCGGAGGGCGCGACGGAGAAGGCGACCAGCACGACCCCAGGGTAGACGCCGGGACGCCGTGCTCGTGACACGACCGTGACCTCCGGCGTCCCGCCGGGTCGCCCCCCGCCGCTCGCCCTAGGTTGCCGGGCATGAGCACGAGCACGCCGGACAGCGGGCAGGGGGCTCTCGGAGGGCTCCTCGACGAGCAGGGGCGCGCGCTCCTGCTCGGCGTCGACCACGTCGGGATCGCGGTCCCCGACCTCGACGCCGCCGTGGCCTTCCACCGCGACGTCCTCGGCCTGCGCCTCGAGCACGAGGAGGAGAACGCCGAGCAGGGCGTCCGCGAGGCCATGCTCGTGTCGGGCGACGGCGGGCCGGGCGCCGCGCGCGTCCAGCTGCTCGCCCCGTTCTCCCCCGCCTCGACGATCGCCCGCTTCCTCGACCGGCGCGGCCCCGGCCTGCAGCAGCTCGCCTACCGGGTGCGCGACGTCGAGGCCGCCGCCGCCGTGCTGCGGGCCCGCGGCCTCCGGCTGCTCTACGACGAGGCCCGGCGGGGCACCGCGGGCAGCCGGGTCAACTTCGTGCACCCGGCCGACGCCGGCGGCGTGCTCGTCGAGCTCGTGGAACCCGCACCGCGGGTCTGAGGCCGCGGGCGCGGGCGACGCGCCTGCGGCCCTCCTCCCCGACACTCAGCGGTGACGTCGGCCCAGCGGTGGTGGGCTCAGCGCGACGGCGGCTCAGCGGGGACGGCGGCTCAGCGGGGACGGCGCACCGCGCGGCGGTCCCAGCAGGGGCGGTGCCAGTGGCGTCGGTCGGCGAGCGCGGCCTCCGCGCCCAGGAGCCCGTCGGCGGGCCAGGCGACGACGTGGGGGCTCGACCCGGGCACCAGCTGGTCGCAGCCGGGGCAGCGGTAGCTGCGCTCGGCGCCCCCGCCCGTGACGACCTGGACGACCCACTCGCCGTCGGGGTGGTCCTCCACCCGGCGCAGGCCGCCGCCGGTGCGGATGCGGTGGACCCACTGCGCGACGGTGCGGGAGGCGATGCCCGACTCGGTGGACAGGTTCTGCGCCGCGACGGCGGCGGTGGCGGCGCCGGCGACGACCAGTCCCTCGGCCTCCCAG
>NZ_JABEMA010000050.1 GCF_013004605.1 Pseudokineococcus marinus | reverse complement strand
CCCGGCGTCGTCCCGGGCCCGGTCGAGCCGCTCCACGACCCGGTCGACCTCCGCGACGGCGGCCTCGAGCCCGGACGCCCGCGCGGCGGCGTCCGCCACCTCCGCCTGCAGCTGGCGCGCCTCCTGGCGCGGCACGCCCGTGGGCGTGAAGTAGCGCAGGTGCTCGGCCTCGACGCGGGCGACGAGCGTCTCCTCGCGCTCGCCGCCGACCTGCTCGGCGACGCCGACGTCGAGCGCCTGCGCCAGCGAGGAGCGGGCGTCGAGCTCGGCCTGCTCCAGCCCCACGCCCTGCTGCAGCCGCAGCGCCCGCCACAGCGGCAGGTCGACCTCCTGGCCGAGGATCTCGAGGACCCGGGCGTGGGCCTCGCGCCCGGCCACCTGCTCGGGCGCCGGCTCGTGGACGACGAGGCGGGTCGAGGGCTGGCGGTGCCACTGCTTGCGGTAGGTGAACCGGTAGCGGCCGGCCCGGACCTCGGCCTCCACGACGGTGGGCACGTCCTGCCCGACCGGCTGGGTCTGGCGCACCGCGCGCTTGCGGGAGTCGTCGTACTCGTCGAGCAGGAGGTCGAGGGCGTCGACGACGCTCGTCTTGCCCACCTCGTTGTCGCCGACGACGACCGTGACGCCGCTCGGCGCCAGCACCACCTCGTGGTCGACGACGCCGCGGAAGGACTGCAGGCGCAGGCGCAGCAGCCTCATCCGGCCGCCGCCAGCCGGTGCAGCAGCGACAGGGCGTCCTGGGCGGCGACGGCGTCGGGCGTGCTGGGCGCCCGCCCCCGCTCGCCGCCGGCCCCGCCCGCCGCGAGGTCGGCGGCCACGGCCGCCCCCGCCCGCACGGCGAGCCGCTCGGCGGCCTCGCGGGCGAAGCCGGACAGGCCCAGCGCGTCGAGGTCCGCGGCGTCGGCACGCACGACGAGGTCGCTGCGCCGCTCCCACACCTGCAGGGCGCCGAGCAGGTCGGCCGCGTGCTCGAGCAGCGCGTCCACCCGGGCCTTCTGCGCCACGGACAGCGAGCCCACGACGCTGAGCTTGAGCGCGGTGCGCGACTTGTCGGGCAGGCCGGCCAGCAGCTCCTCGAGGGCGTCGACGTCCTCGTCCGTGCTGAGGTCGAGGCGGTGGCGGCGGAAGCGCCAGCGCCCCACCGGGACGCGGGTGACGACGGCGCCGGGCGCCCCGGGCGGCGGCTGCTCGTCGCCGAGGTCGACGACGAGCACGTTGCCCGGGTCGACCTCGTCGTGGTCGGTGGGCTCCGGCGCACCGGCGTACCAGACGCGGCCGGTGCTCCCGACGTCGGTCGTCGAGTGGCGGTCGCCCAGGCACACGGCCTCGAGGGCGCCGTCGGCCACGAGCCGCTCGAGCGGGGCGAGGTCGATCGTCGCGGCCGCGCGCGCGGCGCCGAAGTCCTCCACGGCGCCGTGCGCGACGAGGACCCGCCGCACGCCCTCCTCGCGGGCGAGGCCGGCGCAGGCGCGCGCCGCCAGGTCCTCGACGGGCCGCTTGCTGCGCCACGGCGCCGACAGGACCCGCACGCCGGCGACGTCGACGGGCTCGCCGTCGAGGACGTGCACGTGCGACGGCGCGAGGCGGGCGAAGAGCTCGGAGCGCAGCACGCTCCCGGCGTCGAGGGGGTCGTGGTTGCCCGGCAGGAGCAGGACGGGCACCGGCACCTCGGCCAGGGCCTCGCACGCGCGCGCCACGACGTCGCGGCCCACGTGGTTGGTCTCGAAGACGTCGCCCGCCACGACCACGAAGGCGCAGCCGTGCTCGCGCGCCACCCGGCCGAGCGAGCGCACCGCCTCGAAGCGGGCCTCGGTGGAGCGCGCCTGCGCCTCCGGGGAGAGGTAGTGCCGCGTCATCCCCAGCTGCCAGTCCGCCGTGTGCAGGAACCGCACGCCGCACCCTCCTTCCGCGCCCCGCGCCGTCACGACCGCCGTGACGCGCCCGGGTGCCGGGCACCTCGCCCGGCGCCGCCGACGCTAGCCACGGGCACCGACAGCCCCGCCCCTCCCACGCCGGGCCCGCCCGTGCCGGCGTGCCCGTGCCGGCGGAGGGGGGCGGCCCGCTCGGACCCGGTGCGCCGGGTCCGCGCCCCGGCGGGCGTCACCCGGTCGGGTGGCGGTGCTCGGACGGCCAATCCCGCGCCGCCGAGGGGGCGAACACCGGACGAGCACGAGGTCGGGAGGCGCGACCGGTGGGCGCTGGCTGCGTCCACCGGTCCTGGCGGCGGCAGGGGTGGCAGAGTGGGCGAGGTGTCCTTCCTCCGTCCCGAGCGCCGCCGCGCCCGACCGGGCGCCGAGGTCGCGGACGAGCGGCCGGAGGACCCGGTCGGGGACCTCCTGCGCCGGGTGGCGCGGGGCGACGAGCGGGCCTTCGAGGGCCTGTACGACGCCGTCGCCGGTCCCGTCCACGGCGTCGTGCTCCGGGTGCTGCGGGACCCGGCGCAGTCCGAGGAGGTCACCCAGGAGGTCATGGTGGAGGTCTGGAAGCAGGCCCCGAGGTACGACGCCGCACGCGGCAGCGCCCGCGGGTGGGTGCTGACCATCGCGCACCGCCGCGCCGTGGACCGCGTGCGCTCCGCGCAGGCGAGCACCGACCGCGAGGGCAAGGTGGCCGCGCGCGACGCCGACCGCGCGTTCGACGTCGTCACCGAGGAGGTCGAGCACCGCCTCGAGGCCGAGCAGGTGCGACGCTCGCTCGACGTCCTCACCGACCTGCAGCGCGAGTCGGTGGAGCTGGCCTACTACGGCGGGTACACCCACCGGCAGGTCGCGGAGATCCTCGGGATCCCCCTCGGCACCGTGAAGACGCGCCTGCGCGACGGGCTCATCCGCCTGCGCGACGAGATGGGGGTGGTGGCGTGATGGCCGCGACGGACCACCGCACCGGCGACCGCGACGACGTGCGCGACCTCCTCGCCGCCCACGCGCTCGACGCCGTGGACGACGTCGAGCGCGCCCGCGTCGAGCGCCTGCTCCGCGAGGACCCCGAGGCGGCCGCCGAGTCCGCCGGCTACGCCGAGGCCGCCTCGCGCATGGCCGTCGCCGTCGCCGCGACCCCTCCCCCGCGCCTGCGCGCCTCGGTGCTCGCCGAGGTCAGCCGCACCCAGCAGGTCGCCCCCGCGCCCCCGACCCGTCGGGAGGCCGCCGCCGACCGTCGCGGCGGCCGCGGCGCCGTCCGCCTCCTCGCCGCCGCGTGCGGGGTGCTCCTCGCGGGCTGCGTCGGCCTCGGCGCCGTCGTGCTCGGCCAGGACGACGGCTCGCCGTCCCTCGTGGCCGCCGGCGGCTTCGCCGACGGCACGGCGGCCCTGCTCGAGGTCGACGGCGACTACGTCGTCCTCGGCCAGGGCGTCGCAGCGCCTCCCGCCGGCCGCGTCTACCAGCTCTGGTCGCTCGGCGACGACGGCGTGCCCGTGCCCGAGGGCTTCCTCGAGCCGGAGGACGGCGGCTTCGTCGGGCAGCTGGACGACTGGCGGGACGGCGCGGTGCTGGCCATCACCGAGGAGCCCGCCGGCGGG
Organism: Pseudokineococcus marinus; assembly: GCF_013004605.1. Classification (GTDB taxonomy): domain Bacteria; phylum Actinomycetota; class Actinomycetes; order Actinomycetales; family Quadrisphaeraceae; genus Pseudokineococcus; species Pseudokineococcus marinus. Next base: position 10,604 of record NZ_JABEMA010000050.1, on the reverse strand, counting down.
TCGGAGCAGCCGACGAGCGACATCCTGGCCACCGTCGCCACCTGAGCCCGCGAGACGTGCGCACGAGACCCCCGTGACCCCTCGAGGTCACGGGGGTCTCGTGCGTCCGGCACCGGCGCCTTGACGGACGCCCACCTCTCTGGTTCATTAGTCGAGTAACGAACCAAGGAGGTGCCGTGCTCGACGACGGAAGCCCGCTCTTCCAGCAGATCGCCCGCCAGGTCTCCGACGGCGTCCTCGTCGGCACCTTCCCGGAGGGCACCCAGGTGCCCTCGACCACCGAGCTCGCCGCGCTCCACCGCATCAACCCGGCCACCGTCGGCAAGGGGCTCGCCCTCCTCGTCGCCGAGGGGGTGCTCCACAAGCGTCGCGGGCTCGGCATGTTCGTCAGCGAGGGCGCCCGCGCGCGTCTCGTCGAGCGCCGTCGCGGCGAGCTCACCGCGACGTACGTCCGCCCGCTCGTCGCCGAGGCGCGGTCCCTGGGCCTCGGCGCCGACGACGTCGTCGCCCTCGTCGCGCAGGAGCTGCGCGACGACGCGCCCACCACCTCGGAAGGAGCCCGATGACCACCACCGACCCCGCGGTCAGCGTCCGGGGCGTCGGACGACGCCTCGGCGGCGTGCAGGCCCTGCAGGACGTCTCGTTCGACCTCCCCGCCGGTGCCGTGTGCGGCCTGCTCGGTCGCAACGGGGCCGGCAAGACCACGCTCATGGCGGTCGTCGCCGGCCACGACCGCCCCGACGCCGGCGAGGTCGCCGTCCACGGCGAGCGGCCCTTCGAGAACCCCGCGGCCGCCGGCCTCGTCAGCATGGTGCGGGACGACCAGCGGTACCCGGACGACTTCCACCTGGCCCACCTGCTGCGGGTCGGCCCGCTCTTCCACGCGGGGTGGGACGCGCAGCTCGCCGAGGAGGTCGTCGACGTCTTCCGCATCCCCGCGAAGCCCCAGCTGCGCAAGCTGTCGCGCGGCCAGTCCTCTGCCGTCGGGATCCTCGTCGGGCTCGCGTCCAGGGCGCCCGTCACCGTCCTCGACGAGCCGACGCTGGGACTCGACGCGCCGTCCCGGCAGGCCTTCGCCGACCTCCTCGTCCGCGACCTCGCCGCCCGGCCCCGCACCGTGCTGGTCGCCACCCACCTCGCCGACGAGCTCGAGGGCCTCCTCGACCGCGTGCTCGTCCTCGACGGCGGCCGGCTCGTCCGCGACGCCGCGCTGGAGGACCTGCAGGGCAGCGCCTCCGTCGTCCTCGGCCCGGTCGAGGCCGTCGAGCGCGCCACCGCGGACGTCGGCGTCCTGGCCTCCCGGCGGGTCGGCGGCTTCCTCGAGCGGGTCGTCGAGGAGCCGGGAGGGTCCGCCCGGGCCGCCGAGGACCCGGCCCTCCAGGTCCGCCGGGCGGGCCTGCAGGAGCTCGTCGCCGCCCTCGGCGCCGGCCCCGGTCCGGCAGCCACCCCCCGTCCCGACCGTCTCACGGAGGTCTCGCGATGAGCGCCGTCCTGCCCTCGTCCTCCCCGCGGGCCCTCGGGCCGGCGCGGCGGTCCGGCGCCAGCCCGTCCCCCGTGCTGGCCGTGCTCCGGCTGCAGGCCGTCAAGCGGTTCGAGACCTGGGCGACGCCGCTCGTCGTGCTGCTCCTGGGCCTCGTCTTCACCGTCCTGCTCGTCCTCGTCGTCTGGCGGGCCACCGGCGAGGGGCCGGGCAGCCCCACGCTGGCCGAGGTGGGCCGTGGGACGCAGGTGGCCGTCCCCTGGCTGGTCGGCTACCTCGTCTACAACGGGGTCCAGTCGGTGGGCACCACCTTCCCGCTCGCGCTGGCGCTCGGGACGGCGCGGCGCGCCTTCGCCGTCGGCACGCTGCTGCACCACGCCCGGGTGGCGGCGTGGGTGGCCGTCGCCGTGCTGGCCGTCCGCGGCGTCGAGGTCGTCACCGGCGGCTGGTGGGCGGGCCTGCACCTGCTGGGCGGAGCCGCCCTCGGCGGGGGCGACCCCGTACGCCTCGTCGTCACCGTGCTGCTCGCCTCGCTCGTCGCGATGTCCGTCGGCGGCGCCTTCGCCGCCGTCTGGCTCCGCGGGGGCGCCCGCGCCGCGGGCGCGGCGGGCGCCGCGCTCGGCCTGCTCGTGGGCGCCGCGGCGCTGGTCCTCGTCGCCGCCGCTCCTGACCTCGCCGGGGCCTTCCGGGTCTGGTGGCTCGCGGTGGCCGCGGTCGTCGTCACCGCCGCGGGGGCAGCCGTCCAGGTCGTCGCCCTGCGCGGGGCGTCCGTCCGCTGACGCCGGGGGAGCGACGCGGCCCCGTTTCCCGGGAGGGACGGGGGCCGCGTCGCGTCGACGCCCGCGGGGCCACGGGCGTGGGGGTCGAGCGGCGGGCTCAGAGCCCGGCCAGCTCCTCCACCGGCGGGCACGAGCACACGAGGTTGCGGTCGCCGTAGGCGCCGTCGATGCGCCGCACCGGCGGCCAGTACTTGCGCTGCGGGGTGACGCCGGCGGGGTACACCGCGCGGGAGCGGTCGTAGGGGCGGTCCCACTCCCCCACGAGCATCGCCGCGGTGTGCGGCGCCCCCCGCAGCGGCGAGTCCTCGACCGACCAGCGGCCTTCCTCGACCTCGGCGACCTCGGCCCGGATGGCGACCATCGCGTCGCAGAAGCGGTCGAGCTCGGCGAGGTCCTCGCTCTCGGTCGGCTCGACCATGAGCGTGCCCGCGACGGGGAACGACATCGTCGGGGCGTGGAAGCCGAAGTCCACGAGCCGCTTGGCGACGTCGTCCACGGTGACGCCCGTGGCGGCCGTCAGGGGGCGCAGGTCGAGGATGCACTCGTGGGCCACGAGGCCGCCCTCGCCGGTGTAGAGCACCGGGTAGTGCTCGCGCAGCCGCGCCGCGACGTAGTTGGCCGTGAGCAGCGCCGCCTGCGTGGCCCGCAGGAGGCCGTCGGGGCCCATGAGGGCGAGGTAGGTCCAGGAGATCGGCAGGATCCCGGCCGACCCGAGCGGCGCGCCCGACACCGGGCCGACGCCGCCCGGGCCCGTGCCGCCCGCGTCGCTCGTGCCCGCGCTCGTCCCGCCGGTGACGTCGGCCGCCGGGAGGAAGGGCGCGAGGTGCGCGCGCGCCGCCACGGGGCCGACGCCGGGACCGCCGCCCCCGTGGGGGATGCAGAAGGTCTTGTGGAGGTTGAGGTGCGAGACGTCCGCGCCGAACTCGCCGGGCTTGGCGACGCCGACGAGCGCGTTGAGGTTGGCGCCGTCGACGTACACCTGCCCGCCGGCCGCGTGGACCGCCTCGCAGACGCGGGTGATGCCGGCCTCGAAGACCCCGTGGGTGGAGGGGTAGGTGACCATGACGGCCGCCAGCCGCTCCCCGTGCTGGGCGATCTTCGCGTCGAGGTCCTCGAGGTCGACGTCGCCGGTCCCCGTCGTCGCGACGGTGACGACGCGCAGGCCGGCCATGACGGCGCTGGCGGCGTTGGTGCCGTGCGCGGACGTCGGGATGAGGCACACGTCGCGCGCCTCGTCGCCCCGGCTTCGGTGGTAGGCCCGGATGGCGAGCAGGCCCGCGAGCTCGCCCTGGCTGCCCGCGTTGGGCTGCAGGCTCACGGCGTCGTAGCCGGTGACCTCGGCCAGCTGGGACTCGAGCTCGGCGGCCAGCGCCCGCGTGCCGGCGAGGTCCTCGGCCGGCGCGAAGGGGTGGACGTCGGCGAAGGCGGGCCAGCTGATCGGCTCCATCTCGGCCGTCGCGTTGAGCTTCATGGTGCACGAGCCCAGCGGGATCATGCCCCGGTCGAGCGCGTAGTCGGCGTCCGAGAGGCGCTTGAGGTAGCGCAGCATCGCCGTCTCGCTGCGGTGCACGGCGAAGACGGGGTGCGTGAGGTAGTCGCTCGTGCGGTGCAGCGCCGCCGGCAGGCCGAGCTCCGGCCCGCCCACCGGCTCCGGGCCCGCGGGGAAGCAGGCCACGACGGCGTCGACGTCCGCGGGCGTCGTCGTCTCGTCGCACGTGAGGCCGACGACGTCGCCGTCCACGCGGCGGAGCCAGTACCCCGCCTCGCGGGCGGCGGCCACGACCTCGTCGGCGCGCCCGGGCACGCGCACGAGCACGGTGTCGAAGACGTCCGCGTGGACGAGCTCGAGCCCGCGGGCGCGCAGGGCGCGACCGAGGTCGAGGGTGCGCTCGTGGACGGTCCGCGCGATCCGCCGCAGCCCGTCGGGGCCGTGGTGGACGGCGTACATCGAGGCGATGACGGCGAGGAGCACCTGCGCGGTGCAGATGTTGCTCGTGGCCTTCTCGCGGCGGATGTGCTGCTCGCGCGTCTGCAGCGCCAGGCGGTAGGCGGGGTGGCCGTCCGCGTCCTTGCTGACGCCGACGAGGCGTCCCGGCAGCGTGCGCTGCAGGCCCTCGCGGACGGCGATGTACCCCGCGTGCGGGCCGCCGCCGCCCATCGGCACGCCGAAGCGCTGGCTCGTGCCGACGGCCACGTCGGCGCTGACCTCGCCCGGGGGCCGCAGCAGCGTGAGGGCCAGCAGGTCGGCGGCCACGACGACGAGCGCCCCGCGGTCGTGGGCCTCCCGGACGAGGGCCTCGTCGTCGCGGACGAGGCCGGAGGCGCCGGGCTGCTGCAGGAGCAGGCCGAAGAGGTCGCCCTCGGGCAGCCCGTCGCGCGTGTCGTGGACGACGACGCGCATCCCGATCGCCTCGGCGCGCGTGCGCAGGACGGCGAGCGTCTGCGGCAGCACGTCGGCGTCGACGACGAAGGCGGCGTCGCGCGGCGCCCGGCTCGCGCGGCGCACGAGCGTCATCGCCTCGGCGGCGGCGGTCGCCTCGTCGAGCATCGAGGCGTTGGCCAGGGCCAGGCCCGTGAGGTCGGCCACGACCGTCTGGAAGTTGAGCAGGGCCTCGAGCCGGCCCTGGCTGATCTCCGGCTGGTACGGCGTGTAGGCCGTGTACCAGGACGGGTCCTCGAGGACGTTGCGGCGGATGACGGGCGGCAGCACCGTGCCCGAGTACCCGAGGCCGATCATCGAGCGCCGCACCGTGTTCCGGTCGGCGAGGGCGCGGAGCCGCTCGGTGACCTCGCGCTCGCTGCCGGCGGCCGGCAGGTCGAGCGGGCGGTGCGTGCGGATGCCGGCGGGGACGGCGGCGTCGACGAGCGCCTCGAGGCTCGGCTGCCCCACGAGGGCCAGCATGCGGCGGACGTCGTCGGCCGAGGGGCCGACGTGGCGGTCGGCGAACGGCGCCGCGCCGGAGGTGCCCGGTCGCAGGTCCGCGAGCTGGTCGTCCGCGGGCTGGTGGTCCGCGGGCTGGTGGTCCGCGGGCTGGGGGTCCACGGGCAGGGTCATGGACGGGCTCCGAGGGGTCGGCGCGGGAGCGCGGGCGACGTCCCCGCCGCGGCGGGGTCCCCCTCTGTCGCCGTCGGCTCCAGAGATGCCTGCCCGCGCGGTCCTGGCGCCTGAGAGGTTCCGGGGAGGTTGCCCCTTCGGCGCCCCGTGCCCGGAGCCGGCGCCGGTGGCGCGCGGGTCCGGGTGCGGGGACTCTCCCGCGCGGGGTCGATCAGCGCGGCCAGGCTACCCCGGGGGTCAGCCGGTGCGGCGCGCGGCGCGGCGGGCGGAGAGCTCGTCCTGCGGCTCGGCGCCCGGGGTGCCGGGCTCGGCGTCGTCGGCCCGCTCGCCCGGCAGCGCGGCGAGCGTGCCCTCGACCTCGCGCCACACGCGGCCGACGGCGATGCCGAAGACGCCCTGCCCGCCCTGGACGAGGTCGATGACCTCGTCGGCCGACGTGCACTCGTAGACGCTGGCACCGTCGCTCATGAGCGTGATCTGCGCGAGGTCCTCGACGCCCCGCTCGCGCAGGGTCGCCACCGCGGCCCGGATCTGCTGCAGCGAGACGCCGGTGTCGAGCAGTCGCTTGACGACCTTGAGCACGAGGATGTCGCGGAAGCCGTAGAGGCGCTGGGTCCCGGAGCCGGTGGCGGGCCGCACACCCGGCTCGACGAGGCCGGTGCGCGCCCAGTAGTCCAGCTGGCGGTAGGTGATGCCCGCGGCGCGGCAGGCCGTGACCCCGCGGTACCCGACCTCCTCGTCGAGCACGGGCAGGTCCTCGGAGAACAGGACGCCCTGCGCCGCCCGGGGTGCGGGACGGCGCGGGGCCGCTCCGCTCGCATCACCCGTGGTGCTCACACCGGCCTCCATCGCGGGGTCCTGCGGCGCGGGGCCGGATGCTCGGGGCTCGAGCACCGGGGCGCGTGGCCCGCCGCGGACGTCCTCTCGGTGGGGAACGTACGCAGGCCCTCCGGCCGGGTCAACGACCGGGGCCCGTCTGGCCCGGCGTGTCGCCCGGCCCCTCCTCGGGCTGCTCGAAGTCCTCGGCGCTCACCTGGTCGAGGAACTCGCGGAAGCGCTCGACCTCGTCCTCCGCCTCCCCCTCCTCCTCGGGGACCCCGACGGCGCTCGTCTCGAGCACCTCGTCGGCGCCGAGGATGGAGCACCCGGCGCGCAGCGCCAGCGCGATGGCGTCGGACGAGCGGGCGCTGACGACGACGCCGCCGGACAGGACGAGCTCGGCGAAGAAGACGTTGTCGCGCACGGCGACGATGCGGACCTGCTCGAGCTCGCGGCCCAGGGCCCCGATGACGTCCTTGAGCAGGTCGTGCGTGAGGGGCCGGGGCGGCACGACGCCCTGCTGGGCGAAGGCGATGGCGCTCGCCTCGGGGGCCCCGATCCAGATGGGCAGGTACCGCTCCCCGCCCGTCTCCCGCAGGAGGACGATCGGCTGGTTGGACGGCATCTCGACCCGGACTCCGACGACCTCGAGCTCGCGCACGAGAGCCACGGTAGCCCGCCGCCGGGCCGGCGGCGGGGTGGGACCAGCGCGACCGGCACCACCTGCGGCGGGCTGCCCGCACCACCCGCGCGCGCACCTGGGCGCCTCACGGGCGCGGGCGCCCGGCGACCTCAGGTGAGGCGGCCGAGGCCCCCGCGCACGAGCGCCGTGTGCAGCCGCAGGCACAGCGCGGCGAGCTCGGAGGCGGCGTCCGCCGCGCGCGCCGACGCCCCGGGGCCGGGGTGGCGGCGCAGCGGCACGACGACCTGCTCCACGAGGCCGAGCTCGCGCTCGGCGGCGGTGCGGAAGGCGCGCAGGTGGCGGGCCTCGATGCCGAAGGCGGCGAGCTCTCCGGCCGCCGTCGCGACCTCCAGGTCGTCGGCGCCGAAGTGCCCGTCCTCGGCCGCCACGAGCCCGTACCCCTCGAGGTCGGCCAGCAGCTGCTCGTCGACGCCCGCGGCCTCCCGCAGCTCCGAGCGCCGCAGGCGCAGGCGCGGCGACGCCTCGAGCCGGGCCGGCTCGGGGTCGGCGACGGCGCGCGGCGCGAGCGGGGGCGGCCCGGCGGGCGAGGGGGGCTGCAGGCCGCGGTCGAGCGCGTCGAGGTGCTCGGCGATGGCCTTGAGGGGCATGTACCGGTCGCGCTGGAGCTCGAGGACGAGCCGGAGCCGCTCGACGTCCGCGGCCCGGAACTTGCGGTACCCCGCCGCGGTGCGCTGCGGCTCGACGAGGCCCCGCTCCTCGAGGAAGCGGATCTTCGAGTGCGAGATCTCCGGGAAGTCGCCGACGAGCTCGCCGAGGACCTCGCCGATGCTCATCAGGCGACCCGCTCGCACCGCGGGGTCCGGGCGCGCCGAGCGGGCGGGCCCGCCCGCCCGGGGGGCCGGTGCGCTCACGCGCCCTCCCCCTCGGGACCCGTCGCGGAGGGGTGGAAGACGAGCCGGTACTTGCCCACCTGGACCTCGTCGCCCGCGGACAGCTCGACCTCGTCGACCCGCACGCGGTTGACGTAGGTGCCGTTGAGGCTGCCGGCGTCGCGCACCCGGAAGCGGGCGCCGGCGCCCGTGCCGTCCCGGACCAGCTCGGCGTGACGGCGGGACACGGTGACGTCGTCGAGGAAGATGTCGCTCTGCGGGTTGCGCCCCGCGGTCGTGCGGACGGCGTCCAGGAGGAAGCGGGCGCCCTGGTTGGGCCCGCGCTGCACCACGAGCAGCGCCGACCCCGGCGGCAGCGCCGCGACGGCGCTCTGCTCGTCGGTGGACAGCGGCGAGGCGGCGTCCTCGGCCTGCGCCTCGTCGTCGCGCCCCGCGCCGCGGGCGGCCGCCTCGACGTCGGGGAGCGCGTGGCTCGACGTCGTGTCGGCCGGCCCGCTCCCGCGGGGGGCCTCCTCGCGCGCGTCGCGCGCGCCCTCGTCCTGCGTGCTCATCGGTGCCGCCCTCCCTCGACGGGTCGTCCGTCGCGCCTCCCGACCCGCTCCGGTCGGGGGAAGATTACTGGGGTCGCCCAGCCGGGTGCTCGACGGCGGCCCTCCTCGCGGGCGCCGCCCGGCCTCGTCGTGCGGGGTGCCCTAGGAGGTGGTGGCCCGGTAGCCGTCAGCGTCGAGGAGGGCGTCCACGGCGGCCGGGTCGACCCCCTCGAGCTCGAACATCCAGCCCTCGCCGTACGGGTCGCTGTTGACGAGCTCCGGGGTGGCCTCGAGGGCGGGGTTGACCGCGCGCACGACCCCCGACAGGGGCGCGTAGACCTCGCTGACGCTCTTCGTCGACTCGACCTCGCCGATGCTGTCGCCGGCCTCGACGGCGGCCCCCTCGTCGGGGAGCTGGACGAAGACGACGTCGCCCAGCGCCTCCTGCGCGAAGGCCGTGATGCCGATGCGCACCGCCCCGTCGGGCCCCGGCGCGGTCACCCACTCGTGCTCGGCGGTGTAGCGGAGCCCCTCGGGCGTCCCGGCGGTGCTGTCGTCGGCCACGGTGCTCCTGGTGTTCCTGGGTCGGACGGTCGGCGCCGCCGATCATGCCAGCCCCCGCGCCCCCGCGGCACGGGCCGGCGCCGACCGGGCGGGCTGCGCGTCAGCCGTCGCCGGCGTCCCCGCTCGACCCCTCGTCGCCGGCCTCGTCGTCGGGGCGGGCCAGCCCGGGCGCGGGCTCGGGCGCGGTGGCCGTGATGCGGACCTCGTCGCGGCGCTGCACGAGGACGGTGGCGCCCTCGCTCTCGAGGAGGTCGAGCACCCCCCCGGGGATGCCGATGGTCGCCTCGAGGCGGACCGGGTCGCCGATGGCGCGGATGGTGAAGGGCGAGGTGACGAGCGTCCCGCCCACCTCGACGCCGCGGGCGGTGTCGGTGAAGTCCGTCCGCGCGACGACGCGCGCGTCACCCACCGAGAGGACCTCGGCGCCGGCGTCGCGCAGCTCCTGCACCGTGCCGAGCAGCCGCACGGCGCTGACGCCGCCGTCCGGGTCGACGACGCTGACGGTGACGCCCGGGCCCACCGCCGGGGCGGTGCCGGCCAGGAGCCGCTGGGCGTCCTCCGCGGCCTGCTGGGACCGCAGCGCCTCGGCGCGCTGGTCGCCCTCCGCCTGCAGGGACCGCTGGGTGTCGCGCAGCTCGGTGAGCTCGCCCTGCAGCCGCTGCCGCTGCTCCCCCAGGTCGTCCACGGCGCGGACGAGGTCGGCCTCGCGCAGCTGCGCCAGGCCGCTCTCCTGGGTCGCCTGCAGCTGGACCACCAGTGCGAAGCCCAGCGCGGCGCAGAGGAGCCCGGCGAGCACCTGGCCGCGCGTGGCCCGCGGGCGCAGCGCGGACGCCAGGCGCCGGCGCACGAGACGGGCCGAGGGCGGCGCCGGCGGGCCCTGGTCCCGGTCCGGCTCCCCCGCGGGGCCCCCCACCGGGTCCTCCCCCGGGCCCGGGCCCGCGTGCCGTCCGTGCTCGGGGCGCGGTCCGGGCCCCTCCTCGGGCGCGCTCATGCCCGGAAGAGGTGCCGCCGGATCGCGGCCGCGTTGGAGAAGATGCGGATGCCGAGGACGACGACGACTCCGGTCGACAGCTGGGCGCCGACGCCGAGCTGGTCCCCGAGGTAGACGACGAGCGCGGCGACGACGACGTTGGAGAGGAAGGAGACGACGAAGACGCGGTCGTCGAAGACGCCGTCGAGCACCGCCCGCAGGCCGCCGAAGACGGCGTCGAGGGCCGCGACGACGGCGATGGGCAGGTAGGGCTGGACGAGCGAGGGGACGGTCGGCTGCAGCACGAGCCCGAGGACGACCCCCACGACGAGGCCGAGGACGGCGATCACGGCGGGCTCCCCCCGTCGGCGTCGAGGACGCGCGCCGCCTCCGGGCGCAGGCCCGCGGCGGCCGGCAGGTGCAGCTCGTCGACCTCGTCCACCCGCACGGTGATGCCGTAGTCGGCGAGCCCGGCGGCGTACCGGCCGCCCGCCGAGCGGGCGAAGCCGGTGGCCAGCGCGTCCGGGTCCCCGACGGCCTCCACCTCGTAGGGCGGCGCGAGGGGCTGGTAGCCGACGAGGACGGCCTCCCCGGCCCCGCGCACGGCCGTGCGGGCGGTGAGGCGCTGCCCGCCGACGGCCACGGCCTCGGCGCCCGCCGACCACAGACCGTTGACGACGACCTGCAGGTCCCGGTCGCGGACCCGGCCGAGGTCGGCCTGGGCGTCCGTGCGGGGGGAGCCGGAGGCGTCGGCGCGGGCGTCGGGCGCGTCGTCGACGACGACGCGCAGGCCCGGGCCCGTGACGGCGACGGCACCGGTCGCCGCGCCGAGCTGCTCCGCCCGCTCGCCGCCCTGCGAGGCCTCGGGCCCGAG
>NZ_JABEMA010000005.1 GCF_013004605.1 Pseudokineococcus marinus | reverse complement strand
CGGCGCCCCCGCACCCCGCCCCGAGGAGCCCGCTCGCGTGAGCAGCCCCAGGCCCGCCGCCGTCGTCGTCCTCGCCGCCGGGGAGGGCACCCGGATGCGCTCGGCCCTGCCGAAGGTGCTGCACCCCCTCGGCGGTCGCAGCCTCCTCGGCCACGCGCTCGTCGCGGCGCGCGGCGCCGATCCGGAGCGGCTCGTCGTCGTCGTCCGCCACGAGCGCGAGCGGGTCGCCGCCGAGGCGCGGGCGGTGGACGCGGACGTCGTCGTCGCCGAGCAGGACGACGTCCCCGGCACGGGCCGCGCCGTCGCCTGCGCCCTCGACGCCCTCGTGGCGGCGGCGGGCGCCGAGCCCTCCGGCACCGTCCTCGTGACGTGCGGGGACGCGCCGCTCCTGCAGCCGGCCACGCTGCGCGACCTCGCCGCCGCGCACGCCGCCGCCGGCAGCGCCGTCACCGTGCTCACCGCGGTCCTCGAGGACGCGACCGGGTACGGCCGGGTCCTGCGCGGCGCCGACGGCGGCGTCGAGCGCATCGTCGAGCAGAAGGACGCGACCGAGGCCGAGCGCGCCGTCACCGAGGTCAACAGCGGCGTCTACGCCTTCGACGCCGCGGTGCTCGCCTCCGCGCTCGCGCGCGTGGGCCGCGACAACGCCCAGGGCGAGGTGTACCTCACCGACGTCCTGGCCCTGGCCCGCGCGGACGGCCTGGCCGTCTCCGCCGTGCCGGTCGACGACGTCGCCCAGACCGAGGGCGTCAACGACCGGGTGCAGCTGGCCCGGGCCGGCGCCGAGCTCAACCGGCGCGTGCTCGAGGGGTGGATGCGGGCCGGGGTCACCGTGGTCGACCCGGCGACGACGTGGGTGGACGTCGACGTCGAGCTCGCCCCCGACGTGCGCCTCGAGCCCGGCGTGCAGCTGCTGGGCGCCACGCGCGTGGCCGCCGGCGCCGTCGTCGGGCCCGACGCGACCCTGCGCGACTGCGTCGTCGGCGCCGGCGCGTCCGTCGTGCGCACGCACGGCAGCGGCGCGGAGGTGGGGGAGGGGGCCTCCGTCGGGCCCTTCAGCTTCCTGCGCCCCGGCACCCGGCTCGGGCCCGAGGGGCGCATCGGCGCCTACGTGGAGACGAAGAACGCCGTCATCGGGCGCGGCTCGAAGGTGCCGCACCTGTCCTACGTCGGCGACGCCGAGATCGGCGAGGGCTCGAACATCGGCGCCGCCACCGTCTTCGTCAACTACGACGGCGTCGCCAAGCACCGCACCCGGGTCGGCGACCACGTGCGCGTCGGCAGCGACACCATGCTCGTGGCCCCCGTGGTCGTCGGCGACGGCGCCTACACGGCGGCGGGGTCCGTCATCGACGCCGACGTCCCGCCCGGCGCCATCGCGGTGGCGCGGGCGCGCCAGCGGACGATCGAGGGCTGGGTCGAGCGGCGGCGGGCCGGCAGCCCGTCGGCCGAGGCCGCCGCCCGCGCCCGGTCGGCCCGCGAGGGCGCGACCGGGGAGACCCCCAGCGAGACCACCAGCGACACCACCGGCGACACCTCGGGAGACGCGCGATGACGGGCATCAAGGCCACCGGCGAGAAGCGGCTCGTCCTGGTGAGCGGGCGGGCTCACCCGGAGCTCGCCGCGGAGGTCGCCGAGGAGCTCGGCGTCGAGCTGGTCCCGACGTCGGCGTACGACTTCGCCAACGGCGAGATCTACGTGCGCTTCGGGGAGTCGGTGCGCGGGGCCGACGCCTTCGTGCTGCAGAGCCACACCGCGCCGATCAACCAGTGGCTCATGGAGCAGCTGCTCATGGTCGACGCGCTGAAGCGCGCGTCCGCGAAGCGCACGACCGTCGTGGCGCCCTTCTTCCCCTACGCGCGCCAGGACAAGAAGCACCGCGGCCGCGAGCCGATCTCCTCGCGCCTCGTCTCGGACATGTTCAAGACGGCGGGCGCCAACCGCCTCATGAGCGTGGACCTCCACACGGCGCAGATCCAGGGCTTCTTCGACGGCCCCGTCGACCACCTCTGGGCCATGCCGCTGCTCGCCGACCACATCGCCTCGCGGGTCGACCGGCAGCAGCTGACCGTGGTGTCCCCGGACGCGGGGCGCGTGCGCCTGGCCGACCAGTGGTCGGACCGCCTGGGGGCGCCGCTCGCGATCATCCACAAGCGCCGCGACCCCACCGTGCCCAACCAGGTGAAGGTGCACGAGCTCGTCGGCGAGGTCGAGGGCCGCACCTGCGTGCTCGTCGACGACATGATCGACACCGGCGGCACCATCGTGCAGGCGGCCCAGGCGCTCGTCGACAACGGCGCGGCGCAGGTGCTCGTCGCGGCGACGCACGCCGTCCTCTCCGGGCCGGCGCCGGAGCGCCTGCGCGACAGCCCGATCACCGAGCTCGTCACGACGAACACGCTGCCGATCGCCGACGAGCGCCGGTTCCCCCAGCTCACGGTGCTGTCCATCGCCCCGCTCCTGGCCCGCGCGATCCGCGCCGTCTTCGACGAGGGCTCGGTCACGAGCCTCTTCGACGGCAACAGCTGAGCCCCCGGCTGCGACGACGGGGTCGAGGGGAGAGCCAGCGGTGCGCCTGACCGCCAAGACCGACTACGCGCTGCGGGCCGTGTGCCAGCTGGCCTCGCGGCCCGGTGGCGCCACGAGCGACCACATCTCCGAGGCCGAGGCCGTGCCGCAGCGCTTCCTCGAGGCGATCCTGCGCGACCTGCGGCGCGCCGGCCTCGTCACGAGCCGGCGCGGGCCCGACGGCGGGCACGCCCTGGCCGTCGACCCCGAGGAGCTCACGGTGGCCGACGTCATCCGGGCCATCGACGGCCCGCTGGCCCTCGTGCGCAACCTGCGTCCCGAGCAGCTCGACTACCGGGGGGCGTCCGTGGCGCTCCAGGACGTGTGGGTGGCCCTGCGCGCCAGCGAGCGCGCCATCCTCGAGGCCACGACCGTCGCCATGGTCGTGCGCGACCAGCTGCCCGACGTCGTCGTGGACCACCTGCCCGACCGGCGCCCGCCCTACGAGGTCGGGATGGACATCTAGCCGAGCCGCTCGGCAGGCGCCCCGGCGGGCGCCTCGTGCAGCATCCACAGGGGGTTGGAGAAGCCGACCAGGCTCCCGCCCGCGTCCCTGACCTCCACGCGCGCGTAGGCACCGCGGTCCCGGGACGCGTCCACGAGCGCCGTGCCGCCCGCGTCGAGCGGGACGCGCGTGACGCGCGGCGACAGGTCCGCTCGGCCGGCCATGTCCACGGCGCCGACGACGAGCGTCGTCGTCCCGCCCGCGGGAGCGGGGGTCGCGGTGGCGACGACCTCCACCGAGTCCGACCGGGTGAGGAGGACGCCGCCCATGCGCGTGCGCCCGTCGGCCAGCAGGTCCACCTGTCCGCGCCACGCTCGGGGGTCCCAGAACCAGGCGCGCCCCGCCCGCAGCGCCGCGGCGAGGTCGGGGAGGTCGGTCGACGGCGCCCACGCCGAGGTGAGCCAGCGCTGGGACTGGGCGAGCCAGTCGCGGCCGGTGTGGTCGTCGCTCACCCCGGTCGCGGTGACGAGCACCGCGTTGCGGGCGGCCACGTCGTAGGCGGCCACGGTCGAGGCCAGGTCCTCCTTGCTGCCGACCTCCACGACGTCCGCTCCCAGGGCCCTCGTCGAGACCAGCAGGTCGGCCAGCGCCTCGGTCGTCCGGGCGTCCTCGAGGGGGTGGTTGAACGCCACGAGGTCGGCGCTCGACCGGAGCTCCCGCACGGCCGCCGCGGCCGCGGCGACGCTCGTGTCCTTCGTCGCCCGAGGGGTCGGCGGCGTGGGCAGGACCAGCGCGTCGCCGTAGGCGTTGAGGTGGCGCACGAGCGAGATCTCGCTGCCCTGGTGCTGGCGGACGGACGGGTAGCGCTGCGCGTACGCCGCCATGGCCTCGCGCTGGAGGGCGAGCGGCTCGCCGCTGCGGCGGGCGCGGACGATCTCGAGGCGGTCGAGGACGACCTTCGCGGCGGCGCCCCGGCGCGAGCGGGCGCTGACGGCGACGCCGCAGAAGCCGGCGTCCACGGCCACGAGGTCCGGCCACAGGGCCTCGACGTCCGCCTGCAGGTCCAGCGCCAGGGACTGCCAGCCGGCGGCGACGGGCAGCCCGACGACGCCGACCAGGCCCCCCGACTCCGTCCAGCGCCCGGTGCGCCCGCCCATGCGGTACTCCAGGCGGTACTGGCCGGCGGGACGCCCCGCCGTCGCGGGGCGGTAGGACGACGTGACGGCCAGCACCAGCTCGGCGTCCGGGCCCAGCTCCTGGGCGAGGACGTCCAGCTCGAGGACCGTGGCCGCCAGGCTCGTCGTCGCCAGGGAGTTCTTCACCGAGCCGGTCAGGCGGGTCGAGCACCACGTGGTCGCGCGCGAGGGGGCGCGGTTCTGCAGGCGCAGGGCGCGCCCGTCCTGGCGGGGGGAGCGCGGGTCGGTCACGAAGGTGGCGGCCGCGTAGCTGGCGGTGCCCTCGTCGGCGCGCGTCCACGTCCACGTCGCCTTCACCGCGTCGTCCTCGACGAGGCCGTCGAAGCGCACCGCCGTCCGGTACCCGTGCGCCTGCAGCCGGAAGTCGTGGTCGGTCCACATGACGACGTCGACGCCCAGGCGGCTGGCCTGCTCGAGGTGCGCGTGCATGCTCGCCGTGCCCTCGCTGAACGAGCTGTGCACGTGCATGGCCATGGAGACGGCGCGCTCGTCCGTGCCGAGCGCCGTGGTGGCGGCGGCGGCCGTGGGGGCCGCTCGGTCGCCGAGCGCCGTGGCGGCGGCTCCCGCCGCCGCTGCCGCGAGCACCGTGCGGCGTGCCACCGGTCGTCCTGCCATGACGGCTCCCCTCGTCGCGGCGCCCGCGCCCCGCCCCGAGGGGAGTGTGGGGCAGCGGGACGGCGCGCGTCGCCCGATCCGGCGACCTCACCGCCCGGACCTTGACGCGGCGGTCGATGAGCACCACGGTGTTCCCTACAAGACTGGTCAACTTAGTGAGGTCACCGTGCGCGGATGGATCGTCCTGGCTCTCGTGGGACTGGCGGCGCAGCTCGTCGACGGCAGCCTCGGCATGGCGTACGGGGTGACGTCGACGACGCTGCTCATCGCCTCCGGCACCTCGCCGGCGCTGGCGTCGGCCTCGGTGCACCTGGCCGAGATCGGCACCACGCTGGCCTCCGGCGCCTCGCACTGGCGCTTCGGCAACGTCGACTGGCGCATCGTGGGCCGGCTCGCCCTGCCAGGCGCCGTCGGCGCCTTCCTCGGCGCCACGGCGCTCAGCAGCCTGTCCACGGAGGCGGCCGCCCCGTACATGGCGGGCGTGCTGCTCGCCCTCGGCGTCTACGTGGGCGTCCGCTTCACCACCGGCTCGCTGGTGCGCCGCCCGGGGCGCCTGCGCTCGCGCTTCCTCGTGCCGGTCGGGCTCTTCGGCGGCTTCCTCGACGCCAGCGGCGGCGGGGGCTGGGGCCCGGTGGCGACGCCGGCCCTGCTCGGCTCCGGTCGCGTCGAGCCCCGCAAGGTCGTGGGCTCGGTGGACACCTCGGAGTTCGTCGTCGCCGTCGCCGCCAGCCTCGGCTTCCTCCTGGGGCTGGGCACCGCCGGGCTCGACCTCGTCGTCGTCTCGGCCCTCCTCGTCGGCGGGGTCGTCGCGGCGCCGGTCGCCGCCTGGGTCGTCCGGTACCTGCCCGCGCGGGTGCTCGGGGCGGCGGTGGGCGGCGTCATCGTCGTCACGAACGTGCGGACCCTGCTCCGGGCCTTCGACGTCGAGGCCTCCGCCGGCGTCTGGGTCTACCCGCTGCTCGCGCTGCTGTGGGCGGGCGCCGTCGTCTACGCCGTGCGCCGCCACCGGCGCGAGCGGGCGCTGGGGCAGGACGCCGGCTGGGGCCCGGGGGACGACTCCGGGGAGGACGAGGGGGAGCGCGAGCTCGCCGGAGCCCGCTCCTGACGTCCTCTCCTGACGCAGGCCTCCGAACCCCTGGCGGGCCGCCGGCCGGTGCCCTCCTCGCCCCACGGCGCGGAGGGCTCGCGCCGGCGGCTATGCTCGCGCGGTTGCCTCGGCGAGGGAGGCGCACCGGCTGGGCCGGGCGCCCCGCACTCGACGCGGTGGTCACGGCGGTCCCCGCCCGTGCCGTCCGCGTGAGCCGCCGCAGGACGGAAGACCACCGCGCACGCCGCCGACGAGCCCCCAGGAGCACCGCCATGGCCGACGAGATCCGCCTGTCCGCCCAGACCCGCAACGAGTTCGGCAAGGGCGCCGCCCGCCGCATCCGCCGCGCGTCCATGATCCCCGCGGTCGTCTACGGCCACGGCGAGGCGCCCCGCCACGTCACGCTGCCGGGCCACGCCACGATGCTCGCCGTCAAGCGCGAGAACGCCGTGCTGACGATCGACGTCGAGGGCGAGGAGGTCCTCGCGCTCGTCAAGGACGTGCAGCGCGAGCACCGCCGCCGCGAGATCGAGCACGTGGACCTCGTCCTCGTGCGCCACGGCGAGAAGGTCGAGGTCGAGGTGGCCGTCCACGTCGAGGGCGAGGCCGCCCCCGAGACCGTCGTGACCGTCGACCACCAGACCCTCCTCGTCGAGGTGGACGCGCTCCGCATCCCCGAGAGCGTCACGGTCTCCGTCGAGGGCGCCGAGCCGGGCACCCAGGTGCTCGCCAGCCAGGTCGCGCTGCCGGACGGCGCGACGCTCGTCACCGACCCCGAGGCCCTCGTCGTCAACGTCTCCGCGGCCCGCACGGCCGAGGACCTCGACGCCGACCTGGCCGAGGCCGAGAGCGAGCTGGGCATCGAGCGCGACGAGTCCGACGCCGACGCCGAGGCCGGGGCGGCTCCGGCCACGAGCGACGAGAGCTGACCCTGGCTCCCTCTCACCCCGCGCCCCCGGCGGACCGTCCCGCCGGGGGCGCTGCGGCGTCCCCGGCGGGGGAGGCCGCTGACGGGCCCTGGCTCGTCGTGGGCCTCGGCAACCCCGGCCCGGAGTACGCGGCCACGCGCCACAACGTCGGCCAGATGGTGCTCGACGTCCTCGCGGCCCGGACAGGGGCCGGGTTCCGGTCGCACAAGGCGCGCGCGGCGGTCGCGCAGGCCCGCCTCGGCGTGCTGCCGGGCGGGCGCCCGGGCCCGGCCGTCGTGCTGGCCAAGCCGAGCACCTACATGAACGTCTCGGGCGGCCCGGTCGCCGGGCTGGCGCGCTTCTTCTCCGTGCCCGCGGAGCGGGTCGTCGTCGTCCACGACGAGCTCGACCTGCCTGGGGACGTCGTGCGCCTCAAGCGCGGCGGCGGCGAGGGCGGCCACAACGGCCTGCGCGACACGTCCAAGGCGCTCGGCACGAAGGACTACGTCCGCGTCCGCGTGGGCATCGGCCGTCCGCCCGGGCGCATGGACCCGGCCGACTTCGTCCTCAAGCCCTTCGGCTCCGCGGAGCGCCGGGACCTCCCCGTGCTCCTGGAGGAGGCGGCGGACGCCGTCGAGCTCGTCGTGCTGCGGGGCCTCGAGGCCGCCCAGCAGCAGGTGCACGCCCCGCGCTGAGCGGCGGTGCCGTCGGCCGGCTGGCCGTGGCTCCGGTGGAGGGGGCAGGCCCATCCGGGTGGATCTGCGGGAAGTGGGCGCCGGGGCCCCTCCCTCTGAGTAGCGTCCCGGGGGCCGAGCGACCCCGACCCGCCCGCTCCCGCGGACGACGAGCCCGTCGACAGCGATGGAGGTGCACGAGCGCATGAGCGCTGACGTCGGACCCCGCGTCGAGGAGGACCGCCTCGGCGGCGACCTGCCGCCGGACCCCGACCGCCGCGCCCACCCCGCGCCGAGCCGTCGCCCCTGGACCGACCGCACGCCCTTCGTGCTCGAGCGGGAGGTCTACCGCGACGACCCCGCCCTCGCGGCGGTGCGCCGTCGCTCCGCGTGGACGACGCCGCTCCTCGTGCGCGCGGCCCTCGGTGACGCCGTGGTCGCGCTGGTCGTCGTCGCGATCGCCGCCGTGACCCTGCGCGACGTCGGGGTGCGGCTCGACGCCCTCGCCGTGGTCGGGCTCTCCGTCCTCTCGGCCGCCGGCTGGGTGGGCACCCTCGCCGTCCTGCGCGGTTACGAGTGGCGCCGCGTCGGCGACGGCCCGGACGAGTTCTCCTCGATCCTGCGCGCCGCGGTCGCCGTCGTGGCGGCGGTGGGCGTCGTCTCCTTCAGCCTCCAGCTCCTCGTGCCGCGGCGGATGGTCCTCGTCGTCGTCCCGCTGGTCGCCCTGCTGACCGCCCTGCACCGGCACCGCCTGCGCGTCTGGCTGCGGGGCCAGCGCCGGGCCGACGGCGCGGCGGCCCTGCGCACCCTCGTCGTGGGCGACGGCTCCAGCGTCCGGTCGGTGGTCGGCGACCTCCGCCGGACCGCCGACCACGGCATGCGGGTCGTCGGCGTGGCCGTCCCGCTGCCGCACCAGTGGGAGCTCGACGAGGGTGAGCCGCCGTGCCTCGGCGCGGTCGCCGAGGTGCCGCAGGCGGTCGTGGACCACGACGTCGACGTCGTCATCGTCGTGGGCTCCCACCTGTCGGGGCCGGCCCTGCGCCGGCTCTCGTGGGCGCTCGAGCCCACCGGCGCCGACCTCGTCGTCGCCCCCGGGCTCGTCGAGGTGACCGGCCCGTCGGTGCACCTGCGCCCCGCCGCCGGCCTGTCGCTCCTGCACGTCGAGCGCCCGTCGGCGCGCTCGGGCCGCCTGCTGGGCAAGGCGGTCCTCGACCGCACCCTCGGGTCCCTGCTCCTGCTCGCCGCGTCGCCCGTGCTCCTGGCCTCCGCGGTGGCGGTGCGGCTCACGAGCCCGGGCCCGGCCTTCTTCGCCCAGGAGCGGGTGGGCGTCGACGGCTCCCTCTTCACGATGTACAAGCTCCGCAGCATGGTCGTGGGCGC
This sequence comes from Pseudokineococcus marinus, assembly GCF_013004605.1. Classification (GTDB taxonomy): domain Bacteria; phylum Actinomycetota; class Actinomycetes; order Actinomycetales; family Quadrisphaeraceae; genus Pseudokineococcus; species Pseudokineococcus marinus. The sequence continues at coordinate 34,253 of NZ_JABEMA010000005.1, read as the reverse complement.
GGACCGGCAGGTCGACGACCTCACCGACCAGAGCGACCGCGACGGCCTCATGTTCAAGATGAAGGCGGACCCGCGCGTCACCCCGGTGGGCCGCGTGCTGCGCCGCTTCTCGCTCGACGAGCTGCCGCAGCTGTGGAACGTCGTGCGCGGCGACATGTCCCTCGTCGGACCCCGACCGCCGCTGCCGCGCGAGTACGTCGAGTACCACGACTCCGTGCACCTGCGGCTGCGGGTGCGCCCGGGGCTCACCGGCCTCTGGCAGGTGAGCGGGCGCGCGGACCTCTCCTGGGAGGAGTCCATGCGGCTCGACCTGCGGTACGTCGACAACTGGTCGCTGGCGATGGACGCGCTCATCCTGTGGAAGACCGCCCGAGCGGTGCTGGGGCGGTCGGGCGCCTACTGAGCGTCCACGGCCGCCCGCGCACCGAGGAGTGGTTAGGCCGTCCGGTGACAGCGCGTGAGCCGATGGGTGAACACGCGGACACGCGCCGTCGACGGCGGATAGCCTTCCGGGACGAGGTGGACATGCCTCCGCACCCACGGCGCGGACGCCCGCGACGAAGCACAGGAGGACCCGACCATGCCGACCGCCACCAGCGACGCCGACCTGGCGCGCCAGGCAGCCGACGAGGCCGGTCGCGTGCTGCTCGCCGTGCGCGAGCGCCTCGCGGCGGAGGGCCGCGGTGGGCGGGAGATCAAGGACGCCGGCGACCGCAGCGCCCAGGAGGCGCTCGCCGCCTTCCTCGCCGAGCACCGCCCCGAGGACGCCGTCCTCTCGGAGGAGGCCGCCGACGACCCCGTCCGCCTCACCTCCCGCCGCGTCTGGATCGTCGACCCGCTCGACGGCACCCGGGAGTTCTCCGAGGTCGGTGGCGACGGCGTCCCCGCCCGCACCGACTGGGCGGTCCACGTGGCGCTGTGGGAGGACGGCGAGCTCGTCGCCGGCGCGGTGGCGATGCCCGCCGCGGGCACGACCTACTCCACCGACCCGGCGCCGCAGCGGCCCGAGGGCGCCCCCGACGTCGTCCGCCTCGCGGTGAGCCGCTCCCGGCCGCCCGCCTTCGTCACCGCCCTCGCCGAGGAGCTGGGCGCCGAGCTCGTCCCCATGGGGTCGGCCGGCGTGAAGGCGACCTCGGTGCTGCGCGACGAGGCCGACGCCTACGTGCACGCCGGCGGGCAGTACGAGTGGGACTCCGCGGCGCCCGTCGCCGTCGCGCGGGCCGCCGGGCTCCACACGAGCCGGGTCGACGGCTCGCCGCTGGTCTACAACCGCCCCGACCCGACGCTGCCCGACCTCGTCGTCGCCCGCCCCGAGGTGGCCGAGCGCGTGCTCGCCGCCATCGCCCGGGTGGCGGCCCGCCCGTCCGACCAGACCGCACCGACCCCGGAGACCGCCCGATGACCTCCCCCGGCACGCCCTCCGCCGGCCGCTACCAGCTCACCCAGCTGCAGGCCCTCGAGGCCGAGGCCATCTTCATCATCCGCGAGGTCGTCGCGGAGCTGGAGCGCCCCGTCCTGCTCTTCTCGGGCGGCAAGGACTCGATCGTCATGCTGCGCCTGGCCGAGAAGGCCTTCGCGCCGGCGCCCATCCCCTTCCCGGTCCTGCACGTGGACACGGGCCACAACTTCGCCGAGGTCCTCGACCTGCGCGACCGCCGCGCGGCCCAGCTGGGCCTGCAGCTCGTCGTCGCGAGCGTCCCCGACGCCCTGGAGCGCGGTCTCGTCACCGAGCCGCCGGACGGCACGCGCAACCGCATCCAGACGCCCGTCCTCCTCGACGCCCTCGAGAAGGGCGGCTACACGGCGGTCTTCGGCGGGGCCCGCCGCGACGAGGACAAGGCGCGGGCCAAGGAGCGCATCTTCAGCTTCCGCGACGACTTCGGGCAGTGGGACCCCAAGAACCAGCGGCCGGAGCTGTGGGGGCTCTACAACGGGCGCATCCACCCGGGGGAGTCCATCCGCGTCTTCCCGCTCTCGAACTGGACCGAGCTCGACATCTGGTCCTACATCGCGGCTGAGGGCATCGAGCTGCCCGCCATCTACTTCGCCCACGACCGCGAGGTCTTCGAGCGGAACGGGATGCTCTTCGCCGTCCACGAGGTCTGCCGCCCGCGGGAGGGCGAGGAGGTCTTCACCGCGCGGGTCCGCTACCGCACGGTGGGCGACGCCAGCCTCACGGCCGCCGTCCGCTCCGAGGCCGACACGGTCGAGAAGATCGTCGAGGAGGTCGCGACGACGCGGATCACCGAGCGCGGGGCCACCCGCGGCGACGACAAGTTCAGCGAGTCCGCCATGGAGGACCGCAAGCGCGAGGGGTACTTCTGATGAGCACGCACACCAGCGAGCCGACCGAGCCCGTCGCCGGCGCTCCCGTCGCCATGCAGCGGGACGCCGACCTGCTGCGCTTCGCGACGGCCGGCTCCGTCGACGACGGCAAGAGCACCCTCATCGGGCGACTGCTCTACGACACGAAGACCGTCTTCGAGGACCAGATCGAGTCCGTCGAGCGCGCCAGCCGCGACCGCGGCGACGAGTACACCAACCTCGCGCTGCTCACCGACGGCCTGCGCGCGGAGCGCGAGCAGGGCATCACCATCGACGTGGCCTACCGCTACTTCGCGACGCCGCGGCGGAAGTTCATCATCGCGGACACCCCGGGCCACATCCAGTACACGCGCAACATGGTCACGGGAGCCTCCACGGCCGACCTGGCGCTCATCCTCGTCGACGCCCGCAAGGGCCTCGTCGAGCAGTCGCGCCGACACGCGTTCCTCGCGACGCTGCTGCAGGTCCCGCACCTCGTGCTCGCGGTGAACAAGATGGACCTCGTCGACTTCTCCGAGGAGGTCTTCGAGGGCATCCGGCGGGACTTCGCCTCCTTCGCCACGAAGCTCGAGGTGCCCGACCTCACGGTCATCCCGGTCTCGGCGCTCGAGGGCGACAACGTCGTGTCCCGCTCCTCGCGCACCCCGTGGTACGACGGGCCGAGCCTGCTGCACCACCTCGAGCACGTGCACGTGGCGAGCGACCGCAACCTCGTCGACGCGCGCTTCGCCGTGCAGTACGTCATCCGGCCGCAGTCCGGCCGCCACCTGGACTACCGCGGCTACGCGGGGCAGGTCTCCGGCGGCGTCCTCAAGCCGGGCGACGAGGTCATGGTGCTGCCCTCGGGCTTCACGACGCGGATCGCCTCCATCGAGACGGCGGACGGGCCGGTGGCCGAGGCCTTCCCGCCCATGTCGGTGACCGTGCGGCTGGAGGACGAGCTCGACGTCTCGCGCGGCGACATGATCTGCCGGCCGCACAACGCCCCGACGCCGAGCCAGGACATCGACGCGATGGTCAGCTGGATGGACGAGTCGTCGGCGCTCGTGCCGGGCCGGAAGTACGCGATCAAGCACACGACGCGGACGGCGCGCGCCGTCGTGAAGGAGCTGCAGTACCGGCTCGACGTCAACACGCTCCACCGCGACGAGTCCTCGACCCAGCTGGGGCTCAACGAGATCGGGCGCATCCGGCTGCGGACCACCGCGCCGCTGCTGGCCGACGAGTACCGTCGCAACCGCACGACGGGCGGGTTCGTCCTCATCGACGAGGGCACCAACAGGACGGTGGGCGCCGGGATGATCACGGCCGCGGAATGAGCCTCTTCACGAGGACGGGGGAGGACGCGGCGCCGCGCGTCCGTCGCCGGTCGTCCACGACGGCGGAGCGCGGCCACGCGCTGGTGGAGCGCCGCGTGGGCGTCGCCCCCCGCCAGCGGGCGGCGGGAGGCGACGACCGGCGCGTGCCGCCGGACGTCCTGCTCGTCTGCTCGAGCGGGGGGCACCTCGCGCAGCTCGTCACGCTCTCCTCCGAGCTCGTCGAGAGCCGGCGCCGGTGGGTGTGCTTCGACACCGAGGACGCCCTCAGCCTCCTCGCCGACGAGGCGCTCATCCCCGCCCACCACCCGACGACGAGGAACGTGCGCAACCTCCTCCGCAACACCCGACTGGCGTGGGACGTGCTGCGCGACAGGCGTCCCGACGTGGTGATCTCGTCAGGGGCGGCGGTGGCGGTGCCCTTCTTCGTCCTCGCCCGTGCTCTCGGCGTGCCGACCGTCTACGTCGAGGTCTTCGACCGTCTCGACGGGCCGACGCTCACGGGGCGGCTGTGCCGGCCCTTCACGACGCGGATGCTCGTGCAGTGGGAGGAGCAGCTGGCCTTCTACCCGCGGGCGACCGTGGTGGGACCGCTGCTGTGACGACCTTCCGGCCGCGCCAGGCCCTTCCCATCGAGTCCCTGCCCGAGCCGCCGCTGGTGCTCGTCCTCGTGGGGACCGACCACCACCCCTTCGCCAGGCTGGTCGAGTGGGCCGAGCGCTGGGGTGGCGGACGGCAGGACGTCGTCGTCCACGTGCAGCACGGGGCGACGCCAGCGCCTGCGGGGGTGCGGGCCAGCGCCCTCGTCCCCCACGAGGAGATGCAGCGCCTGTTCCAGCGGGCCAGCGCCGTCGTCTGCCACGGGGGCCCGGCGACGATCATGGAGGCGCGTCGTGCCGGGCTCGTCCCGGTCGTCGTCCCGCGCGACCCGTCGCGGGGCGAGCACGTCGACGAGCACCAGCAGCTCTTCAGCCGGCGCATGGGTCGCGAGGGCATGGTCCTGCTCTGCGAGGACGTCGACGAGCTGGACCGCCTGGTCGAGCACGTGCTGGGCGACCCCGCGGCGGCGAGCACGACGCCCGAGGGGGAGCAGGCGCGTCGTGAGGCGTCCGCGCGCCGGGTGGGTGTCGTCGTCGGCGCTGTCGTGGACGAGGCCCGCCGGCGCCGGAAGGCTCCCCGGCGGCGCCTCGGACGCCGTCGGGCGGGCGGCTGACCTACGGGGCCGGGGCGGGCGCGAGCACCAGCCCCTCCTCCCGGAGGAGCGCCATGACGGCGGAGACGCACTCCTCGAGCCCCTGCCGACTGGTGTCGAGGACGAGAGAGGCGTCCGTCGGCGCCTCGTAGGGGTCGCTCACACCCGTGAAGGCGGGGATCTCGCCACGGCGCGCCTTCGCGTAGAGGCCCTTGCGGTCCCGTGCCTCGCACACCTCCAGGGGTGTGGCCACGTGCACGAGGACCAGCACGCCCCCGGCCTCCTCCACCATCCTCCGGACCTCCGCCCGCGTCGACGCGTAGGGCGCGATGGGGGCGCACACGGCCGTGCCCCCGTGGCGGGCCACCTCCGCGGCCACGTAGCCGATCCTGCGGACGTTGAGATCGCGGTCCTCCCGGGAGAAGGTCAGGCCCGAGGAGAGCATCGTCCGCACGCGGTCGCCGTCGAGGACGGTGACGGTCCGGCTGCCCTCGGCGCGCAGCGCCGCCACGACCCCCGACGCGACCGTGGACTTCCCCGAGCCCGACAGGCCGGTGAACAGGATCACGGCCCCTCGTGCGTGTCGTGCGGGGTGGAGCCGCCGCAGCTCGCGCACCACGGCGGGGGAGGCGGTGCCGGCCGGGACGTCCGCCCCGCGCTCGAGGGCGTCGACCACCTCGTCCCAGGTCGCCGACGTCGGACCGCCGTCCAGAGGGCCGACGGCGCCCTGGCTGTGGGGCCCGGTCCGCGCCAGCGCTCGGGCGCGTGAGGTGCGAGCCGCGCCCGCTCGCTCGAGCAACGCCGGCAGCAGCGCGACGTCGGCGCCTTCCACCGCGGGCAGGCTGAGCAGCGCCACGCCCACCTCAGCTCCGAGCTGGGTCGCCAGGTCGGCGGCGACGGCGTCGAGGCCGCGAGCGAGGACCTCTCGAGGGGTGGGCCGACCCTCCCCGACGAGCCCGAGGAGGACGAGGGGGAGGGCGTCGAGGGCGGCGCCCACCGCCGCCACGTCAGCCTCCAGCAGGAGTCGGTCGGTCACGACCACGTGCACCCCGGTGAGGCGCCCGCCCGGGCTCCCGTCGACCTCGAGCCCGGGGTAGGTGGCGGCGGTGCGCCCGGCGAGCGGGCGCAGGCGTCCTGACACCGTCCGGTCGGAGGCCTGTCGAGAACCGTCGGCCCGGGTGATCGCCAGGGCGGCGAACGGCACCAGCTCGGGGTCGACGACCACCAGCTCTTCGCCGCCGGTGAGCTCCGCGTCGGCGAGGTCGAGGCGCACGCCGGCGCCCGGTTCGGCCGGCTCGACGCGCCACACGCCGCCCGTCCAGGAGAGGGACGCCTCCAGGCCGGACCGCGCGAGCAGGTCGACGAGCTCCGCCCCCGCGTCGTCGACTCGGAGGGGTTGACCGTCACGCGCTCGCTGCACGGGAGCATCTTGCCCGGTCCGTCCGCCCTTCTCGGCGACGGCGCAGTCCGGCGGCTCGGGGGCGGACGTCCGGCGGGGTGAGCAGCCCGCCCCTTCTTCACCCCGGCGGCGTACAGGCGATGCGCCGTTCGGCTGTGGCCTCGGCAACCGAGGTGAGGGCGGGGTGCAGACCCCCTCGGCGGGGGTCGAGAGCAGTGGCACACCACCCCGCTACCCACCTCTCGAGGAGACGCCATGACCGCGAAGCATCGGCGCGCGCGCCGTTCCCTGCTCGCCCTGTCCGCCACCGCCGCCGTCGCGGGGAGCGCCCTCGTGGGCGTGCCCTCGTCCCAGGCCGCCACGACGACGGGGACGGTGACCAGCACCGCCTCCGCCGACGCCTACGTCGAGAAGCAGGCGCCGGACCGGACCACCGGGACCAGCACCAAGGTCGTCGCGGCGTCCACGTCGGCGATGACGAAGCGGGCGCTCATCCGCTTCCCGGCCCCCCGCGTGCCCGCGGGCGCGAAGATCACGAAGGCGGAGATCCGCGTCAGCTCGACGCGCACCCAGCCCGGCCGTGTCGACGTGCAGAGCCTCGGCTCCTCATCGTGGGACGAGAAGAAGGTCACCTGGAAGACGGCTCCCGCGAGCACGGGGAGCGTCACCTCGGTCTCGTTCCCCAAGACGGCCAAAGCCTTCACCGTGGACGTCACCGGCCACGTCGCGAAGAGCCTTCCTCTCAACTTCTCCGTGACCGTGCCCTCGGGCGTCAGCGAGATCCTCAGCCGCGAGTCCGGCGCCGCCACGGCGCCCAAGCTCGTGGTCACCTACTCCCTCGTCACGCCCGACCCGACCCCGCCGGCGCCCACGACGCCGCCCCCGGCGCCGACGCCGGTCACGCCGCCCCCGGCGCCGACGCCGGTCACGCCGCCCCCGGCGCCGACACCGGTCACCCCGCCCCCGGCCCCCGCGCCGGTCAGCGAGGTGCCGACCCTCTTCGGGGCGAACGCCTACCGCAACGCCGGCGAGACCTACGCCACGGCCTTCCAGCGTCAGCAGGAGAGGTACGGGACCTTCGGGGTGAGCCGGTACTTCTTCTCCGGCCTGCCGGGCACGTGGCCTGGGGACGCGGGCCTGAGCGGCAAGCCAGTGGTCGTCTCCTTCAAGGCCCCGCCGCGCGACATCCTCGCTGGCACGTACGACAGCCGCCTCCGCACGTGGTTCGCCACCGCGCCGCGCGACCGCCAGGTGAACTGGACCTACTTCCACGAGCCTGAGGACGACATCGAGCGCGGCAGCTTCACGGCGGCCGACTACCGGGCGGCGTGGCGGCACCTCGACCGTCTCGCGACCGAGGCGAAGAACGACCGACTCAAGGCCACGCCGGTCCTGATGTGCTGGAGCCTCAACCCGGCCTCCCGCCGCAACTGGAAGGACTACTACCCGGGCGACGACGTCGTCGACGAGATGGGCTGGGACTGCTACAACCACGGCGCCAACTCCGGCCAGTACGCCTCGCCCGCGAGTGTCTTCGGCGTCGCCAAGGCGGCGTCCGACTCCGTGGGGAAGCCCTACGGCATCGCCGAGATGGGAAGCCTCCTGGTCGCCGGTGACACGGGTGTGCGGCGTGCCGCCTGGATCCGCGACTCGGCGACGTGGCTCCGCCAGAACGACGCCCGGTGGGCCATCTACTTCGACGCCCCGGTGGGCGGTGAGTTCCGCCTCCTCGACGAGGCGTCCGCGCAGGCCTGGCGCTGGGCGGTCTGCGGCGGCTGACTAGTGCCACGAAGGACGGGCGGGGTCTCGGACCCCGCCCGTCCTTCCGTCGTTCAGACGCCGCGGCCCCGGCGGTGGAGCGCGGCCAGGACCCAGGCGGGACGCACGAGGCCCGTCGCCACGGCCAGGGCGACCACGGCCCGCAGCTCCTGCGGTCGGTCCCTCAGCGCGCGGACGGCCACGGCCACTGCTCCCCGCCGCCGGCCGGCGGCGGCGTCCGCGAAGGCGATCTGGCCGAGGACGCGCGCTCTTCCGGCGGGCTCGCGGTCGAACTCGGGGTAGCGCGCCAGCAGCCACCGGAGAGCGGCCGAGATGGTGTCCCACCGTCCCGCGAAGTACGAGCGCCGGTGCCAGTGCACGTCGACCATCGCCTCGGGCAGGTTGACCACGGGGGAGGCGCGCGCGACGCGGAGGAGGAAGTCGTAGTCCTCGGCGTAGCTCCCCGGGATGTCCTCCTCCACCGGGCCGACCTGCGATCGGAGGCGGGCGGTGTCGAGGAGGAAGGTCGAGGGGTGCAGCTCGGTGAGCCGTGAGCGCAGCAGGTCGTCGAAGCCGATGCGCGTTCGCGGCAGCGCGCGGACGACGGTCGTCTGCTCGTAGACGACCCGGATGCCGCAGGTGACCAGCACCGCGCCCGGGACCTGCTGGACCGCCGCGACCTGCCGACGCAGCTTCGACGGGTGCCAGACGTCGTCGTCGTCGCAGAAGGCGACGAAGGGCGTGCTCACGCGGTCCACCCCCGCGTTGCGGGCGCCGGCGAGCCCGGGCGAGCGGTCGTTGGCGACGACGGAGAGCGGGCGCCCCGGCCGCGAGGGCATCCCGTCCGGCGTCCGGCCGCCCTCGTCCACGACGACCACCGTCTCCACCACGCCCTCGTAGTCCTGGTCCTGGACGGCGGCGATGGCCCGGAGGAGCAGCTCGGGGCGGTCTTTGGTGGGGATGACGACGGTGACGCTCGGTGGGGCGGACAGTGGCTCGGGCATCAACGACTCCTCTCGTCACGGCGGTCGTCCGAGGACGCCGCGGGTCCGGCGTAGCCCAGGAGCGCTCGCACCGGCAGGGTCAGCAGGTGGACGAGAGCCCTTGTCGAGGGCTTCATGTCGGTCCGCCAGGCGTCGTCCCGGCGGAGGGAGAGGTTGCCGGTCCGGAAGCGCATGGGGTTGCCGGCGACGGTGTGCGAGGACGTGAGGTGGACGTCGAGGCCGTCGACGAAGTCGACAGCGCCGTCGTCGAGCGGCAGACCCGCGTGCTGCGCCACCGACGCCAGCGCCTCGCGGGGTGCGCGGACCACGTCCTCGTACCGCAGGACGAGGGGGCGCGAGCCGGCGGTGGTGACGAGCCGCAGCGCCGCGTTGGTGAACGACCACAGCAGGGCGACGTGCAGCGGACTGTAGACGGGCATGTACTCGACGCGGTCCGTAATCTCGGGCCGGATCACCCTCTTGCCCCACGAGTGCGCGACGCCGGCGGAGTCGCGCACCATCTGCACGGTCCTCAACCGGACGACGCTCGAGCGGCGCAGGCAGGCGGCGAGCGAGAGGTGTTTGCTGGAGTCGACGACCACCCGGGCCCCCGAGACGTCCAGTGCGGCTGCGTACACCCGCTCGTAGTAGGAGAGGTACTCGGAGAGGACTTCGCCGCGGCGTCGGGTCAGATGCGGCAGCAGGAGCAGCGGCACGAAGCGCGTCCGGTCGACGGCGTGACGCAGCTGCAGCACGTGGTGGCCGTCCACGCGGTCCCACCCGCCGAAGGCCTCCCGGCCTACGGCCCGCCAGAAGGGGCAGGCGTGGAAGGAGCGCCCGCAGCCGCACTGCTGGTCCTCCAGCAGCCCTCGTTCCCAGAGGTGCACCACCTCGCCCAGCGGGGCGACCCCGGGGAGCTCGGCGATCATCCGCTCGACGAGCGTGGAGCCGCTGCGACCGAGGCCCCCGAGGAAGAGGACCCGCGGACCCTCGGACTCGCGTGCCTGCCGCTGACGTCGTACGGGGGCGTCCGTCATCGAGTCCTCCGACGCAGCGACACGAGCGCGTCCACGGCGAGGAGCCGGCGTCCGCGCAGGACCAGCGCGGCGTAGAGCCCGACCGCGAGGGCGACGACCAGCAGCTGGGCGACGAGCTCGTGCGGGAGGGTCAGCCGGCCGAGGAGGGGGAACACGCCGAAGCACCCGACCGCCAGGAGCGCCGCCGTCGCCGAGGAGCGGCCCAGGGGGTGGATGTCCAGGGAGATCGCGAGCTGGGCGAGCGGGAGCAGGTTGTTCACGAGGATGGCGGCCGCCCACGCGAGCGCCGCTCCCAGGACGCCCAACGGCGGGACGAGGAGCGCCAGGAGGACGAGGTTGGTCGTCAGGCCCAGCACGGCGTTCCCCATGACCCACGACGTCCGCCCCGCCATGGTGAGGACGACGTCGACGGAGCCGCACCCCGTCGCGACGAGCATGACGAGGCTCAGGACGACGACCACGACGGCGCCGTCAGCGTACCCGGTGCCGAAGACCCGCAGCAGGTCCTGCGCGTGCACGGCCGTCAGCAGGTAGAGCGGCCAGGTGAGGAGCACCAACCAGGTGGTCGAGACGCGGTAGAGGTCTCGCGCGCCGGCGACGTCCTGCCGGGCGACCAGGCTGGCGATCTTGGGTTGGATGCTCGACCCGACGGCCCCCGCGCCCAGCTGCCCCACGACGAGGAAGCGCGTCGCGGCCGCGTAGACGGCCGCGTCCGCGGGCCCGCGGACCGCGGCGACGACGACGATGTCCGCGCGCTGGAGCACCGTTTGGCACAGGCCCGTGATGCTGCGCGGGCCGGAGAAGCGCCAGAAGGACCCGATGACGTCCCGCGCCCGGCCGCGGTCCTGGGGACCGATGCCCTGCCGCGCCTCGACGCCCGCGCGCAGGCGCCGCGACCACAGGGCCAGACCGGCGCTGGTGACGACGAAGGGCAGCACCCATGCGAGCCCCAGGGAGAGCGGGTCGGCCCATCCGAGGAGGAGCACCGCTCCCGCGCCGAGGATCTGCAGCAGCGGGCGGGCGACCTTCTCCAGGGCGACGAGGGGGCGCATGGCTCCCATGCCCCGGGTGGCGCCGACCCAGACGTCGCCGAGGGCGGCGGCCACGAGGCAGGCGGCCAGCACGCGGGTGAGCGTGACGGCTCCGGGGCGCTGCTCACCGACCGCCGCCTCCACGATTGGCCCGGCCAGGACGAGCCCGAGGACGCCGACGACCACGGCGACGACGGCGACGACTGCGACCGCTTGGTGCACCGTCACGGCCAGCAGGCGCTGCTCGCCCGTGGCCCGCTGGCGGGCGAGGAAGTAGACGAGTCCTGTGGGTGCGCCCAGGCGGGCCGTGGAGTAGGCGACGACGAAGACGCTCGTGAGGGTGAAGAGCGTGCCGGCCTCGGCCGCCGGGAGGCTGCGCGTGACGAGGACCGTGAAGCCGAAGGCGGCCGCGGCCGTGACGACGCTTCCCGCGAGGTTGAGCGCTCCACCGCGCGCGACGCGGCCCAGGTCCGTCGTCCGAGGACCGGGTGCGCCGGTCGTCGGCGGGACGTCCGTCCCCGCCGTCGGGCCCGGCGCGCTCACCGTCGCCAGGACGGGGTCCGCCCCCACCAGGAGGCCAGCTCGTCGTCGAAGGGGGCGAAGTGCTCCTCCAGCTCGCGGCGCAGCCCGGCGTCCATGGGCGAGCGTCCTCGTGCGTTGTGACGCTCGAAGCTGATGTCCTCGTGCGGCGCCAGTCCGAGGTGGCGGCACACGGCGGGGAAGACGCCCTCGGGCGAGTCGAAGAAGTCCTGGCTGTCGACGACGAGGAGGCGATCCCGCCCGACGATTCCCTCGAGCCGCCGCAGCTGCTCGACGTAGCGACCGCGGGCGAGGTATGCGTGGTGCTGAAGGGAGAAGCTGTCGTAGGCCGGGTCGGCCAGCATGGCCTCGCGCTCGCCCGACGTCCGGCTGTCCTCCAGCTCGAGGGCTCGCGGGAAGGACTCGGTCTCGTACCCGCGAGCCGACTCGTGGCTGTGGCTCGAGTACGCGCGCTCCACCGGGTCGCGGAGCAGCGCGATGAGGCGAACCTGGGGCAGCTCGTCGGCGATCCGGGCCGCGGCCGTCGGGTGGAACATGTAGTACGGGCTCGACTCACCGGTGATCGGTCGGGCACCCGAGCGGCGCAGCCGCGACGTCGCCGCCACGGGGAAGTGGCTGCGGTACCAGAGGTGGTCGCGGTCGCGGTTCTTGTCGAAGTAGTGGACGCCCTTGCGGAGGAAGGGCGGAGCCACCGACGGGTGCTGGGCCAGCGTCTTGAACATCGAGGTGGTGCCGCAGCGCTGCGCCCCCACGATCAGGAAGTCCGGCTCAAGGCGCAGGGAGGCGGTAGCCCGGCGGGGGACGTCCGACGCCCGCAGGAGGGCTGCTCTCGCCGTCTGCTCGATCCTGCTGCGTGAGACCTTCACCTGTGCTCCTCCACTGCCTCGCGAACCGTCGTCTCCAGCGCGGGCAGCGCCCACTCCTCGATCCTGCCGAGCGGTGACCCTGCCTGATCCTGCCGGTCCTCGAGGTACCGCGTCACCAGCTCGAGCAGGTGCAGCGCAGTGACGAGGAGGACGTCCGAAGATGTCAGGCCCAGCGACTCGAGTCCGGCGCGCGACCGGCTCGCCAGGCTCGCCGCAGCAGCCACCGGTGGCTGCACGTCCATCGCCGACGTCAGGTCGTGGTGGAGGAGGTCGAGGCCGAGGGGGACGCCCTCGCTGTAGCGCTCCCAGTCCCAGACCACGGAGGGACCCCGCGCGGCCAGTCGGACGTTGCCCGGGTTGAGGTCGCCGTGCCAGGGCGCGAAGGTCAACTCCTCCCCGCCGCGCTCGTCCATGAGTCGCCGGAGGAGCTGGGCGGCGGGCAGAGCTCTTGCTCCCGCCGCTGCCAGCCTCCTCGCGAGTCCTCCGGCGAAGGCGCTGGCGCCCCACGGCTGCCGTGCCCGGCGGTCGGGGGCTGCGATGGCGCTGACCACGTCGAGGAGGACCCGCCGCGTCGCCGCGTCGCCGGCTGGCGGCTCGGGCGCCTCCAGCGGGCTCAGCACGAGGGCGACGAGGTCGTCCTGCTGCACTGTGCCGCGCACCTCAGGTACGCGGACGTCCGCCAGGGGTCTCTCCGCGAGGAGGTGCAGCGCGTCAGACTCGTGCCGGACCAGAGTGCTCGTGAGCTCGTCGTGGCCGATCTTGACGAAGGCGAGCACCCGCCCTGCGCGGTCCGTCACCTGCGCCACCGGCTTCCAGTTCGCGCGCGGTGGGCCGAGGCGCATGGTGAGCACCAGCTCTGTTTCGTCGACTGCGTCGGCGAGGCGGGCGACGACGGAGCGCGACGTCTGCGGGACGGTGAGTGTCGCCCCCGGCCACCGGCCGAGGAGGCCGCTGCGGGCGACAGCGACGGCAGCGCCTCGGAAGACGCGCCGTCGGCCACCGCCCTGCAACAGTCGTCCCAGTGCGGCGGCCGCCGCTCGGGGTGCCTCGGCAGGCAGCACTAACCGCGGTCGGGACGCCGAGGGGAGCAGGACGTACCGCACGGTTGACTCCTCCGCCGCGGACCGGCCGTCGTGGACGAGCGGCGCGCCGGCGTGGAGCCTGCGCACGACGGCCTCGACTCGTCGTTGCGCCGACACGGTCTGCGAGCCGAGAGGAGCGCCGGTCATCGAGCTGCTCCAACAGGGGCCGCGGCTTCCGAGCACTGGACGGCACGCTGTCGGTGCAGAAGTCCGATCGCGATGAAGGTGACGAGCAGGGGCAGCACGAGAGCCGTGTAGAAGGCTGAGTAGTAGAGGCACAGCAAGACCGAGGCGCTCGCCGCCACGCTCGTCGCCGACCAGTCGTTCCGGAAGGCCCACGCCGAGCGGACCAGGAAGGCGAGGTAGAGGCCGGCTCCGAGGAGCCCCTGCGAGACGAGGACGAGCCACAGCTGGCCGGTGCTGCCGATGACGCGGTTGCCGCACCGCGGGCAGTCGGGTGACTGGCCGATGGCGATCGAGCGTCCGCTGCCGAGGGTGTCGCGTGTCGTGCCGTAGCCCAGAACAGGGGAGGTGGTGGCGAGACGCACGGCGTCCTCGGCCAGGGTTGTGCGGATGTCGTCACTGTGCCCGGACTGCGCCCGCGCGCTCACCACCTCGCCGAGAGGGGACGCGGCGACGGCGCCACCGCCGAAGACCGCGGCGAGGGCGACGACGCCGACGAGGAGCAGGCGTCCTCTCAGGGCCGTGCGGACGGCGACGTAGAGGACCACGAGGCCGGCGCCGATCCAGACGCCGCGGTTGAGGGAGAGGACCAGCGGCACGACGGCAGCGACGACCACGAGGACGCCCGCCGTCCGGCGGAGCCCGCGTGCGCCGACCACCCAGGTCGCCGTCAGCCACACGAGCAGCAGGAGCAGCGAGGCCCCCCAGGCGTTGGTGTACGCGAAGGGGGCCGCCGGCCTCGGAGCCGGTGTCCCGATGACGTCCTGCACCTGCGCCAATGACGCCGTCGACGGGGCGCCCGGGACGAGCCCGCCCAGCAGGGTGGGGAACGAGAAGCCGGGGAGGAGCAGCGCCAGCCAGCCGAGCGCCGCCACCTGCACGGCGAGGGCTACGAGCCAGCCCTGCACCCGCCGGCGCGACAGCTGCTCCTCATCGGTGCTGACGAGGAAGACCGCGACGACAAAGACGGCGACGTAGCTCACGAGCCGTACCGCGTAGGCGACGTAGCGCCCACCGCCGGAGGGGGGGACCGTGCCCGGGGCCGCCAGGTCCAGGGCTGTCGCGCTGGCGACCACGCAGACGAGGAAGAGGAGCCACAGGCCCCACCCGACGGGCAGCCTCACCCGCTTCGGCATCTGGAAGAGGAGCAGGAACGCCGTCACCGGCAGCAGCAGGTCGGTGGCACCTACCGCCCACCAGAGCGGGTAGCCGGCGAGCGCGAGGCCGAGGGGCCAGCCTGTCCGCAGTCGTGCGCGAGGGCGGGGACGTGCGGTGGTCGGCGGCGCCGCGAGCGTCGTCGGGCTCACGCGTCAGCGCCGCGCCGACGGCTGGTCGTGCCGGACCAGCTCGCCGCGGAGCGCGGCGGACCACTGGGGGGCGCGGCCGCGCGAGACGACCGCTCCCGCGACGTGGGCTCCCATGCGGCGGGAGGCGTCTCGGGCAGAGACCAGGCGTCGGACGTCGGTGGCGCCCTCCTCGACGCTGAGCACGACGACGTCGGCCCGCGAGCTGACAGCCTGAGCGGCGGGGGACCGGTCGGCGGAGCCCGTCAGGAGCACGACACGGTCTCGGCGACGCCGGAGGTGCTCGACGACCTCGCTGAACGCCGACGACTGCACCAGGTCCTCCAGCGACGCCGGAGAGCGCCCGGGAGGCAGCAGCAGGAGGCGCGGGTCGTCGGTGCTCTCGAGGAGCGCGGTGCCGAGGTTCTCGTCACCGCGCAGCACGTCGCTCAGGCCGGCGGTGTCGGGCGCCCACGAGCTCTTGAGCTCCTCGCCGTCCGTCGCCACGACGAGGACGCACCGCCCGCTGCTCCGGGCGATGGAGCGCCACAGCCCCACCGCCGCGCGCTCGGCCGCGACAGCCCCTCCGGCCGCCTGGACCTGGACGACCGTCAGCGCCCCGCTCGTGTCCAGGGTCTGCGCGCGGACGAGGTCGAAGGCCGTTGTGGGCGACAGGTCCTGGGCGTGCGCGGCCTCGTCCAGCACGCCCAGGACGGGCAGGTCCGCCTTGCGGAGGACGTCGCTCGGGCGGCCGACCCGGTGCGACCAGCGGTCAGCGGCGAGGGCCAGGAGCACGCCGGCCACCAGGCCCAGGAAGGCCCCGCCCGCGAGGTAGAACGCCAGGACGGGGGCCACCGGGACCCGGGGAAGGGTCGCGTCGGTCAGCACGGTCCCCGGGTCCGTGCTCGTGGCGCCGACCGCGGCGAGCCGCCCGCTGAGGGTGACGATCTGGTCGACGATGATGTCCCGCTCGGCTGAGGCCACCGGGTCGGTCGCCGCCCGGGAGTCGGCCAGCTGGCTTCGCAGGGCGTCGATCTGCGACTGGAGGGTGGTCGCCTGCGCCTGGGCGTCGGCCTCGGCGGCGGCACGACGCTGCGCCAGGTAGGAGTCGACGTACGCGCGCGCCCCCTCCTGAGCCCCCGTCGGCGTCGGCGCCTCGAAGGCGATGGTCAAGACCTGGCTGTTCGGCGGGACCGTGACCGTCACGGACTCACGGAGGTCGTAGAGCGTGCGGTCGGTGCCCAGCGTCTGGGCGACCACGCTGGCGAGGCGGGCAGACTGGACGATCTGCGCCTCGGTGTCCAGGTTCAACTGGCTGCGCTGACCGGTCGAGGGCGAGGAGGCGTCGACCGCTTCGGCGACGAGCACCGAGCTGGTGGAGACGTAGGTGCGGGTCTGCAGCGCCCAGGCGGCTGCGCTGGCGCCCAGACCGAGGAGGGCGACCACGACGACCGCCCACCAGCGGCGGGCGACCGTCCTCATCGCCGCCGAGAGGTCCACGGCGGTGTCCTGCGTCTCCATCGGCCCCCCTCGCTGCGGGCGCTCCTCGGTCCGCGCAGGCATGAGAGGACCAAGCATAGGTGTGACCCATGGGTCGACCGTCCGGCGTCACCCGGACGCCGGAGCATCAGCCGTCGGCGGAGGAGGTGAACAGCGGGGTCGAGAGGCGTGCGGACAGGTCGGTCAGCGAGTAGCCGAGCCGTTCCACCCGGTCGGAGAACTCCTCGACGACCGCAGCCACCCTCTTCCCCTCGCGTCCGCCGGCGGCGGCACGACGTGCCCACTCGCTCGAGTAGGCGTCGCTGCGGTGAGTCTCGAGCTGGTCGGTCGGGATGTCGCCCTCGAGCCGCAGGCTGCGGGCCACGGCGCCCAGCGCCTCGTCCGGCGTCGCGACGAGGTCCTCGTACCGCAGGACGACCTTGCGCTCCACGCGGGACGCGTCCGCCGCGAAGGTCTCGTGAGCCACGACCCAGTGGTGGACGAGGTCGCGGAAGGACGTGCTGCGCCGCCACTTCTCCGTCGACAGCGCCACGACGACGGGGTGGCGGATTACGACGACGAAGGAGCTCGTCGGGAAGAGGTGCTGGAGGAAGCGCGTCATCACGAGGTTCGGGGGGGACTTCTCGACCAGCACGGCGCGGCTGGTGTCCCAGTGCGGCTCCCACGCCCGGTAGAGGCGACGGGCGTTCTCCTCCGTGGCGAGGGGGGAGTCCTCCGTGAGGTGCGCGGCGGGGTCGAGTGCGAAGCGCCCCGCCCCTCCGTACGTGCGCGCCGGCGGGTAGAGGTCCTGCAGGTGCTGCCCCTCATCCTCGGTGGCCCCTGTGCCGGAGAAGCCGCTGACGTCAGGGTGAGCGGCGAGGAGGCGCGCCAACGGCGTGGTGCCGCTGCGGTGCAGCCCCGCGACGAAGACGAGCTGGTGGTCCGTCGACATGGGGGCGCTCCGAGCCTGCTCAGGGCCGCGGAGCAGCCTCCCAGCCAGGTGCCTGGAACCTACAGGTGCGGCTCCGTCCTGCCGACCCCTCTGGACGAAGACGTGGTGAGGGCTTACCTTCCACGCCGGTCACTGCTCCATCCGGGTGACATGGGAGCAAACCACTCACGTCTGACGACGGCGTGAGGCAGAGAGGTGGCGGCGTGAGGCTGACGACGGAGAGCGAGACGTCCCGGCGCGGACCGGTACGAGGGCTGCTCGAGCGCTTCGGCGTGCTGGCGGCGACCGCCGCGCTGGCCGCGACGACGCTGGTGGCGGCAGGTGCACCCGCCGCGCAGGCGCAGGAGCCGGCGAAGATGTTCGGGTCCAGCGGCAGCACGCGGACCCTCATCGAGCAGAACGAGAAGACGGCCGGCACGGCCGTCCGCGGGGCCCGCGTCTTCCGGTCCTGGGACAGCACGCTCTTCGGCCGCGACCAGACCTGGGCGCGCGACACCGGCCACACGATGTTTCTCTCGGTCAAGTCGTCGCGGTCCAACGGCACGAAGGTGCGGTGGGCGGACGTCGCGAACGCCAAGCCCGGCAGCACTCTCTACCGCGACATGCAGCGGCAGGCCGCGCAGATCAAGGCTTTCGGCAGCAAGGTCTACATCGGCTACCACCACGAACCCGAGGCCACCCCCGGCCACGGCACGCCCGCGGAGTTCGCTGCCGCCTGGCGCAAGCTTGTCTCCGTCTACCGGGCTGAGGGTGTCCGCAACGCGGAGTACGTCTGGGTCATGACCGCCTGGGGCTTCCTCCGCAAGGACGACCGTCGGGCCGAGCTCTTCTACCCCGGCGACTCCTACGTCGACGGCATCGCCGCCGATGCTTACAACTGGTACCGCTGCCGTTCCTCGACGGGCAAGTGGACCAGCCTGCGCTCGGTCATCGAAGGACAGCGGAAGTTCGGGCTCAAGCACCCGGGGAAGGACCTGATGCTCTGGGAGTTCGGCTCGGTGGAGGACCCGGCCCAGCCGGGCCGCAAGGCGCAGTGGCTGCGGGACGCTCGATCGATGCTCAAGGAGCCCGCCTACTCCCAGTACAAGGTTGTACTCACCTGGGAGGGCCGCAACTACGACAACGGGAACTGCCACTTCGATTACCAGACGTCGTCCACGGCTCGTAGCGCGTGGGTCGAGTTCACCCGGGACGCGGCGTTCAGCGCCCGCAGCCTCGCCTGACTGGCCATCACCTACCGAGCTGGCCTGCGCGGAGGTGGCAATCTGCTCCGGTGACAGCCGGGGGAAGGGTTCTGCTCATGGCCGCTGCGTCGACGACGCTGGTCCTGTCGTCGTGCAGCCAGGGCGACCCGGTCGTCGTGCCCTCGATGGCGCCGGAGACCGCGGTGGGCGGTGAGGCGGGCTTCTCCGTCGACTTGGGAGGTCTCGTGCCCCCGCTCGTCGATGGCGCAGCGGTCTCGGTGGACGTGGCGGGTGGGAACGCGTCGACCGTCGACGCCGTCCTGCGGGTCGCAGGGGCCGTCGACGGGCTCGCGCTCGTCGACGGCCCTCTCGGAGCCACTGCGTTGCAGATGCCCGCGCGCTGCGAGGACCCGGAGACCTGCGGTCGCGCTGTCGTCGAGGTGCCGGCCGAACTACTGCCCACTGGCCCGGGGACGGGCGCGTTTCACTTCGGGGCCGAGGTGCAGTTGACGGAAGAGCAGACGAGCATGGGGGCCAACGTCCTCCAACGCGGCTTCTCCACGGGTGGCGGCGGGCAGTGGAAGGTCCAGGTCGACGGTCTCGCCGGGCAGCCGTCCTGCGTGGTGGCCGACAGCAGCGGCTCGGGGCGCGTCCTCGTCGCCAAGGGCAAAGAGGGCGTAGCCGACGGCTCGTGGCACGAGCTCGAGTGCCGGCGCGCTGACGGCAGTCTCGCTCTGTCGGTCGACGGGGGCGTGGTCGCGGAGGTCGACGTCCCTCCTGGTGTCGACGTAGCCCCTGGCGGGCCCGTCCGCGTCGGTGGCAAGAACCTCCGCTTCGACAACGACCCCTATCTCGGCGCTGTCGCTCGGGTCTGGTTCGACATCGACGACTGATCGGCTCTAACTCCGAGGCACGACCCGATGGCGGCGCTCTGGACACCGCCGCGGACGGAACGCGTCACCCGCGCCTCGCGCGCGCCACTGTCGATGGGGCAAGCAGCCGCTCGAGGGCGTCCGGTAGCACCCGTCACAGAGTCCGCAGCGCGCGCTGGCGTGGCGGCTGTCCAGCCGCGACGCCTCTCGGACGCCGGCTGCTCCCCACCGCACGACTTCTACCGTCTGCGTCTGTGGCGTCGGAGGGCGTTGCTGGACGCCTCGGTCGGTTGTCGGGTCCACGAGGTCGGTGTCGAGCCCGTCGACCCGGCCTCGTGCTCAGCCGTCGGTGGGGGTGGGGTGGAGCACGAGGGTGAGGGTGGTGGCCTTGAGGCTGGCGGAGTCGGCGGTGGCGGTGAGGCCGGGGTGGGTGCCGGTGGGCAGGGGGGCGTCGGAGTCGGTGAGCAGTGAGGTGATGCGCCCGGAGCCGGTGCCGATGGTCTCGGCGCGGTCGGTGGTGGTGGTGGGGGAGGTCCAGCCGGTGGTGGCGCTGGTCTTGTCGGCCCAGTAGGAGACGACCCAGGAGCCGGGGACGGTGGTGGTGGCCGGCGGGGTGGTGTGGGCGGCGCGGTTGGTGGTCTCGGCGGCCAGGGTGGCCGACTCCAGGACGGCGCCGCTGTGCGCGGTGGCGGTGATCGTGAACTTGGAGAAGGCGTCGAGGCCGATCGTGAGGGTGCGGCCGGCCTCGGTGCCGTCGGCGGTCTTGGCGTAGACGGTGGTCTCGACCTGGCCCTTGTCGCCGGTGCCCTGCTGGACGGGCTGGCCCCAGTCGCCGGCGCCGGTGGGGCCGGTGAGGACGGCGTCGCGGTTGGTGGTCAGGACGACGAGGAGCTGGTCGCCGGCTCGCAGGGACGTGGGCAGGGTGACGGTGGCGGCGGTGGCGTTGCCCTGGTTGTCGGCGGCGGCCCGGAAGGCGATCGGGGTGGTCGGCGCCGGCGGCGGGGTGGTGCGGGGGGAGAGGGTCGTGGTGGTGGTCGCGGTGGCGCCGTCGTCGTCGGTGACGGTGAGGGTGGCGGTGTAGTCGCCCTCGGTGGCGTAGGTGTGCTGCGTGGTGGCGCCGGTGCCGGTGGTGCCGTCGCCGAAGTCCCATGCGTGGGCGGTGATGGTGCCGTCGGTGTCGGTCGAGCCGGTCGCGTCGAAGGTGCACACCAGCTCGTCGCACGTCGCGGTGGCCGCCGCGGTCGGAGCCACGTTCGCCGGCGGCGGCTCCTCCGTGCCGTCTCCTCCCTCACCGCCGCCCTCGTCGGTGGGGGTGGGGTGGAGCACGAGGGTGAGGGTGGTGGCCTTGAGGCTGGCGGAGTCGGCGGTGGCGGTGAGGCCGGGGTGGGTGCCGGTGGGCAGGGGGGCGTCGGAGTCGGTGAGCAGTGAGGTGATGCGCCCGGAGCCGGTGCCGATGGTCTCGGCGCGGTCGGTGGTGGTGGTGGGGGAGGTCCAGCCGGTGGTGGCGCTGGTCTTGTCGGCCCAGTAGGAGACGACCCAGGAGCCGGGGACGGTGGTGGTGGCCGGCGGGGTGGTGTGGGCGGCGCGGTTGGTGGTCTCGGCGGCCAGGGTGGCCGACTCCAGGACGGCGCCGCTGTGCGCGGTGGCGGTGATCGTGAACTTCGAGAAGGCGTCGAGGCCGATCGTGAGGGTGCGGCCGGCCTCGGTGCCGTCGGCGGTCTTGGCGTAGACGGTGGTCTCGACCTGGCCCTTGTCGCCGGTGCCCTGCTGGACGGGCTGGCCCCAGTCGCCGGCGCCGGTGGGGCCGGTGAGGACGGCGTCGCGGTTGGTGGTCAGGACGACGAGGAGCTGGTCGCCGGCTCGCAGGGACGCGGGCAGGGTGACGGTCGCGGCGGTGGCGTTGCCCTGGTTGTCGGCGGCGGCCCGGAAGGCGATCGGGGTGGTCGGCGCCGGCGGCGGGGTGGTGCGGGGGGAGAGGGTCGTGGTGGTGGTCGCGGTGGCGCCGTCGTCGTCGGTGACGGTGAGGGTGGCGGTGTAGTCGCCGTCGGTGGCGTAGGTGTGCTGCGTGGTGGCGCCGGTGCCGGTGGTGCCGTCGCCGAAGTCCCAGGCGTGGGCGGTGATGGTGCCGTCGGTGTCGGCCGAGCCGGTGGCGTCGAAGGTGCACACCAGCTCGTCGCACGTCGCGGTGGCCGCCGCGGTCGGAGCCACGTTCGCCGGCGGGGGCTCGGGCGCGGCCGTCACGGACGTCGTCGCGGTGGCGCCGTCGTCGTCGGTGACGGTCAGGGTCACGGTCCGCTCACCGGGGGCGGCGTAGGTGTGCTGGGTGCTGGCGCCGGTGCCGGTGGTGCCGTCGCCGAAGTCCCAGGCGTAGCCGGTGATCGTGCCGTCGGCGTCGGCCGAGCCGGTGGCGTCGAAGGTGCACGTCAGACCCGCGCACGTCACCGCCCCCACCGCCGACGGCGCCTGGTTCGGCGGCTCCGGCGCCGGGCCGGCGACGACGAGCCCGCGGGAGGCCCAGGTGCCGTCGCTCGACAGCGTGGTCACGGGCCCCCTCAGGGCGCCACCGGTGAAGGCGACGGAGCGCAGGGAGCCGTCGCGACCGGCCACGAGCACCCGGCCGTCGGCGAGCGCCATGCCCGTGACGCCGGAGAGGTCGAGGCCGCCGGCGTCGCCCACGAAGGTCTGGGCGCCGACGACCTCGCTCTCGGGCGTGAAGTAGCGGTACAGCAGCCGGGCGTCGCCGCTGACCGTGTAGAAGAGCCGGTGGGTCGCCGGGTCGAAGAAGGCCCCCGTCAGCTGCCCCGTGGGGAAGGGGATGCGCCGGCCGTCCTCGGGGTCGTCGTGGAGGTCGACCTCCCGCGGCGCCCCAGCGACGCCGTCGGTGAAGTCGCGGGCCGCCAGGCCGGTGGAGGTCCCGTAGTACATGGTCTTCCCGACGAGGAAGGTGCCGCGGGCGGCCGCCCAGCTCGCGTCGGTCGACACGGTCTCCGAGGGCCCGACGGGCGCGCCGGTCGCGTCGACGGGACGACGGACCAGGGAGACGGCGCTCGTCCCCGAGGCGGCCGGGTCGACGATCTCGATGGCGTTGACCATCGGGTTCTCGAGGACGTGCAGGAAGTCGATGTCGACGGAGCCGTCGCTGACGACCGTGCGCCGCAGGACGGTGCCGACCGTGTGGCCGGGGGCGGCCGACAGGTCCAGGTCGTCGAGCCACAGCTGTCCGTCGACCGCGACGTCGAACTTCCTCTGGCCGGCCCGGCTCGTGCAGCTGCAGAGGTTGGAGAGGTACAGACGGACCTCGACCGTCCGGCCGGTGGTCACGGGGAAGCGCCAGCGCATCTCGTCGCCGCCGGCGCCGTCCCAGCGGTAGGCGTCGAAGATCGCGCGGGGCGTCCCCGCGGGCACGCTCGGGTCGAGCGACGTGGTCGTCCCCGTCGACGTCGAGCTCCCGGACGTGCGGAGCGGCGACGTCGTCGCCGTGTCCGCCGCCCAGTCGGGGCCGTCGTCCTGGCTGAGCACGAGGGGGCCGCCGGCGTTCACCCGGTACAGCACCGACGAAGGAGCGGTGCCGCGCTGGACGGCGTAGACGCTGCCGGGGAGGGACGCCTGCTGCACCTCGGGGATCGACGTCCCGCCAGCCAGGGGCAGGAAGGCGAGGCGCTGACGGAGGTACCCGGCGAAGCGGTCGGTGTCGCTGCCCACCCACAGGCCCTGCGGCGTGGCGAAGAGGGCCTGGGCGCCGACGCCGCGGTCCTTGCCCGGGTTCCACGACAGCGGCAGACCGTTCTTGGGGTCGAGCGCCGCGATGCCCTCGCGGGGGACGGCGCCCGGGCCGGCCTGGTCGCCCTGGAAGGCGTTGTTCTGCCAGCGCATGTGGCCGCCGACGTAGACGGCCGCGCCCGTGACCGCGACCCCGTAGGTGGTGTCGCCGCCCGTGTAGTCGACCCAGGTCGGCTGCTGGCCGGACGCCTTCGCCCCGGCGCCGATCTCCCAGCGCGTCGTCGTGTCGCACAGGACACCGGCGTTGGCGCCTCCGCCGTAGGCGCCCGTCGTGCTGATCACCACGTAGGCGCCGTCGGGGGAGATGTCGAGGTCGCGCGTCCAGGTGTCGAAGTTCTTCGAGCAGCCCGTGTTGCGCGCAGCGTCGTAGCGGTCCGTCGCCCAGCTGCTCACCGCGGCCGGCCCGGTGGTCGGCAGATCGAGCACCGCGACCTGCTGCCGCGGCTGGCCGCCGACGGTGGTGAAGTTGCCGACCGCCACGAGGGTGCGCCCGTCCGGGCTCACGTCGAATCGCTTCACGTTCGTCGCGCCGCCGTTGTACTGGCCCTCGAAGGGGACGTCCACGTCGCCCAGCAGGCGACCGCTCGTCGTGTCGACGGCGGCGAGGCCGCCGCGGAGCATGCCGCCCACCGACGAGAACGAGCCGCCGAGGTAGAGCCGCTGCCCGCTCACGACGACCTCGTTGACGCCGCTGTTGGGCATCGCCGGCTGCCCGCCGGCGAGCGCCCCGCTGGGCGTGAGCTTGGCCACCCGGCGCTGGACCGTGCCGTTGACGCTGCCGAAGTAGCCACCGGCGAAGAGGGACGTGCCGTCGGTGCTGAGGGAGTTGACCGCGCCGTCGAGGGCCGGGGCGAAGCCGGTGAGCACCCGGCCCGTCGCCGCGTCCACGGCGAAGAGCGAGCGCCGCGCGAGAGTCGCACCGGTGCTGCGGTCTCGCACCTGGGTGAAGCTGCCGCCGACGTAGACGGTGCTGCCGATCTGCGTGATGGCGAGGACGGCCCCGTCGAGCACGTCGGGGGTGGTGGCGGCCGGCCTCACCGAGACGACGCCCGACTGGGCCGTGCTCACGGCCGACGCGCCGGAGGTGGTCGTCAGCACCATGAGGATCGCCGCGAGGACCGCGGTCACGGCGTACGCCCCGCGAGCCGCTGACGTCCTGGTGCAGTGCTGCTCGCCCATGCCACTCCCCGTCCCCGCAGCGAGTGCCTCGATGGCCCCCGCGTCATCACCGACGGTAGACGCCTGGCGAGGCCTGCGTCTTCGACATCACCCGATCGACCCAAGAGCGCCCGCCAAGCGGCTCCGGGAGGCGCCGGCGGCGACGACCTCGTCACGTTGGGTCACGAGGAGGCATCTCCGGCCCCGCAGGCCCTCTGGCTGGCTGCGACCGGTGACGGAGGTCCCAGGTCGAGACGCAGGAGGACGCCCCACCGCGATCTCTCCCGCGTCGGGGCGTCCTCCTGGAGCCTGAGCCCCGCACTGCTCGTCGTGCGTCAGAGCGGGCGCAGCACGACCGAGAGCATGGCCGCCTTGAGGGAGCCGCCGTCGGTCGTGGCGGCGAGGCCGCCGGCCGTGCCGGCGGCGACGGGGGCGCCCGAGTCGGCGACCAGCGCGGTGACCCGTCCGCTGCCGCCCGTGAGGGCGGTGGCCCGGGGGAGGACGCCGACGGGCGGCGTCCAGGTCGTCGTGGCGCTCGACTTCTCGCTCCAGACCGAGACGACCCACGAGCCGGGGCGCTGCACCTCGACCGTCGGGGTGACGTGGGTGCCCGCCGTCGGCGTGGAGCCGCCGACGGCGACGGCGTCGACCACGGCGCCGGACCAGGCGCCGAGCACGGCCGTCGACTTCGTCGCGGCGTCGTGCTGGACGACGACGGGTCGACCCGCCTCCGTGCCGTCGGCGGTGCGCGCCCAGAGCGTCGTCACGAGCTCGCCCTTGTCGCCGACCGCGCGGCCGGCCTCGGTCCAGTCCCCGACTCCCGCGGGCGGCGAGGACACCGCGGCGCGGTTGGTCGAGACGGCGAGGAGAAGCTGGTCGCCGGCCTGGACCTCGGCCGGGACGACCACGGAGACCGAGCTGCTGGTGCTCCCGGCCGAGGCCGTGGCCCGGTGCGCCACCTGCGTGGTGGCAGGGGCGAAGGTCCTCGCCACGGCCGTGACCGAGGCGGTCGTGCCCGCGGAGTCCGTGACGACGAGGGTCGCCGTCCGCTCGCCCGGGTCGGTGTACGTGTGCGAGACGACGGCGCCGTCGGCGGTCGTGCCGTCACCGAGCTGCCAGGTGTAGCGGGCGAGGGGGCCGTCGGGGTCGCTCGAGCCGGACCCGTCGAAGGTGCAGGTGAGGTCGGTGCACGAGGCGGTGGCCACCGCGGTCGGCGCCCGGTCCGGCGGCGGCGTGGTGGTCGCCGTGACCGTGGTCGACGCCGACGTCCCGGCGGAGTCGGTCACCGTGAGGCGGACCGTGCGGGACGCGGCGCTCGTGTACGTGCGCGAGACCGTCGGGCCGCTGGCGGTCGTCCCGTCACCGAGGTCCCAGGTGTAGGAGGCCAGGGGCCCGTCCGGGTCGGTGGAGCCGGTGCCGTCGAAGGCGCAGGTCAGGTCGGTGCAGGTGGCCCTGGCGACCGCCGTCGGCGGCTGGTCGACCTGGGGGCCGCCCACGAAGATGCCGTTGCCCCGCCAGCTCGTGCTCGTGCCCACGCGCACCGCCGTGCCGCTGACCATGGACCCGCCGGAGAAGGCGACCGAGCGGAGGCCGCCGTCGCTCGTGCTGCCGTAGTAGACGCGGCCGCCGGAGAGGGTCATGCCGCCGACGTACCGCAGGTCCAGACCGCCGGTGCCGGCGGTGAAGGTGACAGCGCCGACCACCTCGCTCGAGGGCGTGAAGTACCGGTAGTAGAGCCTGGGGTCGTTGCTGAGGGTGTAGTAGAGGCGGTGCCGCTCGGGGTCGTAGAACGCCCCGCTCAGGCTCCCGGTCGAGAAGGGGATGGCTGTGCCCGTGGCCGGGTCCGGTCGCAGGTCGACCTTGCGCTCCGGGCCGAGGGCGCCCTGGGCGGAGAAGCTGCGGGCGAAGAGGCCGGTGCTGCGGCCGTAGTACAGCGTCGAGCCCACGCGGAACGCGCCCCGCGTGTTCGCCCAGTCGACGGTCTGGTCGACCGTGGTCGGGGCGGGCGTGCCGGCTGCGAGGCTGTCAGCGGGCGTGCGCTGCAGCGCCGCGGGCGTGAAGAGGGTGCCGGAGCGCTGCACGGAGTACAGGTGCTGGTGCAGGAGGGAGGGGGCGGGGTCGTCGTCGGCGGCCACCGACGCGCCACCGGTGAGCGGCACGAAGGCGATGCGGGCGCGGAGGCGGTCGTTGAAGCGGTCCGTGTCGCTGCCCACCCACAGCCCCGCGTCCGTGGCGAGCATCGCCTGGGCGCCGACGCCCCGGGTGCGCCCCGGGTTCCAGGCGAGGGGGAGGCCGTTGCGCGGGTCGAGGGCGGCGACGCCCTCGCGGGAGACGGCGCCGGGGCCCTGGCGGTCGGCGCGGTAGGGGTTGTTTAACCAGCGGAAGTGCCCGCCGACGTACACGGCCGTCCCGGTCACGGCGACGCCGTAGGAGGTGTCGCCCCCCGTGTAGTCGACCCAGGACGGCTGGGCGCCGGCGCCCGTCCCGGCCGCGGCGGTCTCCCAGCGGCTCACGGTGTCGCACAGGGTGCCCGTGCCGCTGCCGCCGCCGAAGGCGCCCGTCGTGCTGACGACGAAGTACTTGCCGTCCGGGGAGTAGTCGACGTCACGCACGAAGCTGTCGAAGGAGAGGCTGCACGAGGAGTTCTTCGCGCGCGAGAAGCGGTCGGTCGCCCAGGCGCTGACCGTCGCGGGCCCGGTGGACGGGAGGTCCACACCGACGACCTGCTCGCGCGGCAGGCCGCCGACCGTGAGGAAGTTGCCGACGGCCACGAGCGTCCGTCCGTCCGGGGCGACGTCGAAGCGCTTGATCGCCGTCGTGCCGCCGTTGTACTGGCCCGCGAAGTCGAGGGCGACGTCGGGCAGCAGGGCCCCCGTCGTCGCGTCGTAGGCCGCCAGCGCGCTGCGCGGCGTCGTGCCCACCGCGGTGAAGGCGCCGCCGACGTAGAGGCGGCCGCCGCGCACGACGACCTCGCTGACGGCGCTGTTGGGGGTCTTCGGCTGGCCGGGGGCCAGGGCGCCCGCAGGCGTCAGCTTGGCGACGCGGCGCTGCGTCGTCTTCCCGGCGACCCCGCCGAAGGTCCCCCCGACGTAGATCGAGGTGCCGTCGTTGTCGAGCGAGCCGACCGACCCGTTGACGAGCTTCGCGTCGAAGGCGGTGTCGATCTTCCCCGTGAGGGCGTCGAAGGCGAAGAGCCCGTTGCGGGGCAGCGAGGTGCTGCTGCCGGCCTCGCGCACGGACGTGAAGGTGCCGCCGGCGACGACCGTCCGCCCGATCTGGGTGAGGGCGACGACGGCGCCGTCCTCCACCTGCGGGGTCCAGGAGGCCGGCACCTCGCTCACGACGGAGGCCTGGGGCGCGTTCGCGGCGGACGCCGGCGCCGCGCCGACGGCGGCGAGGACCGCGCCGACGAGGCCCGCGACGACGGCGCGCCGTCGCCGACGGACGGTGCGGGTGGGGGTGGTGACGGTGCTCCTGGTCACGGAGGGCTCCTCGAGCTCGAGCGGACGGCGGTCCTGCTGGCGTGCGGCCGACGCCTCGTGCACAGACGGTAAGTGGCTGCTGCCCTGGACGTCTGCGCGTTCACGCACCGCGACGACGGACGTCGACCGATCGGCGTAGTCGCACTTCCGCGCCGCGCGCGCCCACTTCGTCCTATCGTGGTCCGGATGCGACCACGGTGGTCGTCCGGAGGAGAGCCATGCGCCGCGCGATGACGTCCACCAGCAGGCCCCGCGTCCGCGCGACCGCCACCGCAGTGCTGCTCGCGGGTGCTCTGGGGCTCTCCTCCGCGCCAGCGCAGGCGGCTCCGAGCCGAGGCTTCGACGTCGACCTCGGCGCGGCGGCCGCGAGCGCCGAGCGGCTCGCCGGCGGCTCCGTCCTCGACGACGGCGCGGGCGGTGCCGGCACGCTCAGGACGGCGCGCGGGGCGGCGGTGACCGCCCGCACCGTCGACGGCGTCCCGGCGCTGCGGCTCGCGCAGGTCTGCCGGACGGCGCTGCAGTCCTGCCCGCGCGCCCTCGTCGAGGTCGCCGGCAGCGAGGACGTCGACCCCGGTCGCTCGGACTTCTCGCTGACCGCGCAGGTGCACCTGGAGCCCTGGCACACGAGCGACGGCGCCAACGTCGTCCAGAAGGGCTGGAACTGGGGAGGCGCCGGGCAGTACAAGCTGCAGGTCGACGGTCGAGCCGGGAAGCCGAGCTGCGTGGTCGTCGGCACCGGCACGACGAAGACCTACCGCGCGGTCGCCCGTGAGTCGGTCGCGGACGGCACGTGGCACGAGCTCGGCTGCCGGCGCACCGGCGACCGTCTCGAGGTGCTGGTCGACGGGGAGGTCCAGCGCTCGACCGCGATCCCCGCGCGCCTGTCGATCAGCAACGACAGCGTCGTCCGCATCGGGGCGAAGGGGCTGGGCGGCCTGGACGTCGACCAGTTCCCCGGGCACATCGGCCGGGTCTCGGTGCACGTCGGGGCCTAGGGCCGCCGGCGAGAGCTCGTCGGCGGCGCCGGTGAGCTCGTGGGCGGGGCCGGGGCCCGGCGTACCGTAGAGGTCTCCCGCCGCTCCTCCTCCGCGCCTCGTAGCGCGCGGGGAGGGTCGTGCTGCCGCCCCGCCCCCCGAGGAGCCCCGCCCCGTGAGCCTCACCGGCCTGCTCGACGTCCTGCGCGCCGACCCCGCGCTCGCCTCCGCGACGTCCGCCGCCGCCGAGGGCGTCACCGACGTCCTCGACCTCACCGCCCCCGCGGGCACCCGCCCGGCGGTCGTCGCCGAGCTGGCCGCGCGCCGGCCCCTGCTCGCCGTGACGGCCACGGGCCGTGCCGCGGAGGAGCTGGCGGCGTCGCTGCGCTGCTTCCTGCCCGAGGGGCAGGTCGCCGAGCTGCCGTCGTGGGAGACGCTGCCGCACGAGCGGCTCTCGCCGCGCAGTGACACCGTCGGCAAGCGCCTGGCCGTCTTCCGACGCCTCGCCCACCCCGGCCCTGAGGGTGCGCCCGACGGGCCGGTGCGCGTCGTCGTCGCGCCCGTGCGCGCCGTGCTGCAGCCGGTGGTCCGCGGCCTCGGCGACCTGCGCCCCGTCCGGCTGCAGGCGGGCGACGTCGTCGACCTGGACGACCTGGTCGAGCGCCTCGCCGGCGCGGCCTACAGCCGCGTCGACATGGTCGAGCGGCGCGGCGACTTCGCCGTCCGCGGCGGCATCGTCGACGTCTTCCCGCCCACGCGCGACCACCCGCTGCGCGTGGAGCTCTTCGGCGACGAGGTCGAGGAGGTCCGCGCCTTCGCCGTCGCCGACCAGCGCTCGCTCGACGTCGTCCCCGAGGGCCTGTGGGCGCCGCCGTGCCGCGAGGTGCTCCTCACCCAGGAGGTGCGGGACCGGGCGCTGGCCCTCAAGGAGCAGCTGCCGGGCGCCGCCGACATGCTGGACAAGATCGCCGCGGGCGTGGCGGTCGAGGGCATGGAGTCCCTCGCGCCGGCCCTCGTCGACGGCATGCAGCCGCTCACCGACCTGCTGCCCGACGGCGCGCACGTCGTCGTCCTCGACCCCGAGCGGGTGCGGGCGCGCGCCCACGACCTCGTGGCGACGACGCAGGAGTTCCTCGCCGCGGCGTGGTCCAACGCCGCGGCGGGCGCGCAGACGCCGGTCGACCTGTCCTCGGCCAGCTTCCTGCCGCTGTCGGTCGCCCGCGGTGCGGCGACGGCGGCCGGCCACCCGTGGTGGTCGCTGACGGCCTTCGGGGCCGACGAGAGCCTCGCGGACGCCGGCCTCGCGGGCACGCAGGACGACACCGGCGGCGTCCAGCTGCGCCTCGGCGCCCGGGACACCCGTTCCTTCTCCGGTGACGTGACGACGACGCTCGACGACGTCCGCGCCCACGCCCGCGACGGCTGGCGCGTCGTCGTCACCGCGGAGGGGCACGGCTCGGCCGACCGCCTCGCCGAGGTGCTGCGCGAGGCCGACGTGCCGGCGCGGCGCGTGCAGACCCTCGAGGAGCCGCCCGAGGAGGGCGTGGTCCACGTGACGACGGGCGCCGGGGGAGCGGGCTTCGTCGCCGAGCCCCTGCGCCTGGCCGTCCTCACCGAGGCCGACGTGCTCGGCCGCAGCGGCCCGAGCTCGACGAAGGACATGCAGCGGCTGCCGAGCCGCCGCAAGAAGCAGGTCGACCCGCTGCAGCTGCGCCCGGGCGACCCGGTGGTGCACGAGCAGCACGGCGTCGGCCGCTTCGTCGAGATGATCCAGCGCACGATGGGCGGCTCGACGCGCGAGTACCTCGTCATCGAGTACGCGCCGAGCAAGCGCGGCCAGCCGGGGGACCGGCTGTTCGTGCCGACGGACACCCTCGACCAGGTCACCCGCTACGTGGGCGGGGAGGACCCGCCGCTCAACAAGATGGGCGGGGGCGACTGGGCGAAGACGAAGAGCCGCGCGCGCAAGGCGGTCAAGGAGATCGCCGGCGAGCTCGTGCGCCTGTACTCGGCGCGCATGGCGACCTCGGGCCACGCCTTCGGGCCGGACACCCCGTGGCAGCGCGAGCTCGAGGACGCCTTCCCCTACGTCGAGACGCCCGACCAGCTCTCGTGCATCGACGAGGTCAAGGCCGACATGGAGAAGTCGGTCCCCATGGACCGGCTCATCTGCGGCGACGTCGGCTACGGCAAGACGGAGATCGCCGTCCGCGCCGCCTTCAAGGCGATCCAGGACGGCAAGCAGGTCGCCGTCCTCGTCCCGACGACGCTGCTCGTGCAGCAGCACCTCGAGACGTTCTCCGAGCGCTTCGCCGGCTTCCCGGTCACGGTGAGGGCCCTGTCGCGCTTCACCTCGGCGGCGGACTCGAAGGAGACGATCGCCGGCATCACCGACGGGAAGGTCGACCTCGTCGTCGGCACCCACCGCCTGCTCGGCAGCGAGGTCCGCTTCAAGGACCTCGGCCTCGTCATCGTCGACGAGGAGCAGCGCTTCGGCGTCGAGCACAAGGAGACGCTGAAGGCGCTGCGCACCGACGTCGACGTCCTCGCGATGAGCGCGACGCCGATCCCGCGCACGCTCGAGATGGCGGTCACGGGCATCCGGGAGATGTCGACGCTGGCGACGCCGCCGGAGGAGCGCCACCCGGTGCTCACCTTCGTCGGCGCCTACGACGACAAGCAGGTCACCGCGGCCATCCGGCGCGAGCTGCTGCGCGAGGGCCAGGTCTTCTACGTCCACAACAAGACGGAGTCGATCGACCGGGCCGCCTCGCACCTGCGCGAGCTCGTGCCCGAGGCCCGCATCGCCGTCGCCCACGGGAAGATGAGCGAGCAGGCGCTCGAGCAGGCCGTCCTCGACTTCTACGCGAAGAAGTTCGACGTCCTCGTCTGCACGACGATCATCGAGACCGGGCTCGACATCTCCAACGCCAACACGCTCATCCTCGAGCGGGCCGAGCGCTTCGGTCTCTCCCAGCTGCACCAGCTGCGCGGGCGCGTCGGCCGCGGTCGTGAGCGCGCCTACGCCTACTTCCTCTACCCGGCGGACCGGCCGCTCACCGACACGGCGAACGACCGGCTGACGACGATCGCGCAGAACACCGACCTGGGCTCCGGCATGCAGGTCGCCATGAAGGACCTCGAGATCCGCGGCGCGGGCAACCTGCTCGGCGGCGAGCAGTCGGGGCACATCGCCGGCGTCGGCTTCGACCTCTACATCCGGCTCGTCGGCGAGGCCGTCGCGGACTTCCGCGGCGACGGCGTCGGCAAGCCGCCCGCCGAGATCAAGGTCGAGCTGCCCGTCGACGCGCACCTGCCGCACGAGTACGTGCCGCACGAGCGGCTGCGGCTCGAGGCCTACCGCAAGCTCGCCGTCGCCGAGACGCTCGAGGCGGTGCAGGAGGTCCGCGACGAGCTCGTCGACCGCTACGGCGACCCGTCGGAGGCCACGGGCGGCCAGGCGGTCGAGAACCTCCTCGCCGTCGCGCGCTTCCGCGTGCGGGCCCGGGCGGCCGGCGTCACCGAGGTCAGCGCGCAGGGCACCAACGTCCGCTTCGCGCCGATGGAGCTGGGCGACAGCCAGACGCTGCGGCTGCGCCGGCTGTACCCGGGGTCGCTGGTCAAGCCCGCCGTGCGGTCGGTGCTCGTGCCCATGCCGAGGACGGCGCGCATCGGCGGCAAGCCGCTGCAGGGGACGGCGCTGCTCGACTGGGCGGCCGACCTGCTCGACGCGGTCGTGGGGGAGGACGTCGGCGCGGCGGGCAAGGTGGCCGCGGGCGTCGGCTGAGCCGAGCGGGGCGCTCCCGCCCCGAACGGCTCCACGCCCGGACGCCGGTTCCCTACAGTGCCGGTCGCACCAGTCGGACCCACCGGGCCCGGCGAGACCCGCCGGGCCCGGTGGGACCCCGGAGGAGGCCGCTCGTGGACATCGACCCGCTGCTCGTCGCGGCGACGTTCTTCATCGGGATCGTCGTGGGCCTGACGGGCATGGGCGGCGGCGCCCTCATGACGCCCGTGCTCGTGCTCTTCTTCGGCATCCCGCCGCTGACGGCCGTCTCGAGCGACCTCGTCGCCTCGGCGGTCATGAAGCCGGTCGGCTCGGTGGTCCACCTGCGGCGGGGCACCGTCAACCTCCAGCTCGTGAAGTGGCTCTGCGTCGGGTCGGTGCCCATGGCGTTCGTCGGCGTGCTCATCGCCCGGGCGCTGGGGGACGGGCAGGAGGTGCAGGACGTCATCCAGGTGGCGCTCGGCGTCGCGCTGCTCGTCGCGGCCACGGGCCTCGTCGTGCGGGCCTACGTGCGCCTCGCGGAGCGGGCCCGCAAGCGCGACGGGCGGGCGGCGCCGCTGCCCCAGGACCGGCCCGACGTCGTCGTCCGCAAGCTGCCGACGGTCGCGGTCGGCATGGTCGGCGGCGTCGTCGTCGGGATGACGTCCGTGGGCTCCGGCTCCCTCATCATCATCGCGCTCATGGCGCTCTACCCGGCGCTCAAGGCGAGCTCCCTCGTCGGCACCGACCTCGTGCAGGCGGTGCCGCTCGTCGTGTCCGCGGCCCTGGGGCACGTCCTCTTCGGCGACTTCCAGCTCGACCTCACGACGTCGCTGCTGCTCGGCAGCGTCCCTGGCGTCTACGTCGGGGCCCGGCTGTCGTCGCGGGCGCCCGGCGGGATCGTGCGGCGGGCGCTCGCCTTCGTCCTGCTCGCCTCGGCGCTCAAGCTGCTCGGCGTGCCGACGGTCACGACCGGCCTCGTCCTCGTGGTCGTGGCGCTCGTCGCGCCCCTCGTGTGGATGCAGGTGCGCCGCCGCCACGGCCTGCCGGCGCTCGCCTCCCGCGAGCGGCGTCCGGCGGAGGTGCCGTGACGGCGTCGGCCGACGGCTCGGCGGTCGGGGCCGCGCCGGGCGCGCGGCTGCTCGAGCTGGTCGCCGTCATGGACCGCCTGCGCTCGCCGGGCGGCTGCCCCTGGGACGCCGAGCAGACCCACGCCTCCCTCGCGCCGTACGCGCTGGAGGAGGCCTACGAGGTCGTCGAGGCCGTCGAGTCGGGCTCGCCCGAGCACCTGCGCGAGGAGCTCGGCGACCTGCTGCTCCAGGTCGTCTTCCACGCCCGCGTGGCGCAGGAGGCGCCCGAGGGCGAGCGCTTCGACGTCGACGACGTGGCCGCCGGCATCGTCGCCAAGCTCGTGCACCGGCACCCGCACGTCTTCGGCGCGGAGGCGGGCGGGTCCGCGGACGACGCGCTGAGCGCCGCCGACGTCGAGGCCGGCTGGGAGGCGCGCAAGCGCCTCGAGAAGGGGCGCGCGAGCGCGATGGACGGCGTCCCCGCGGCGCTGCCGGCGCTCGCGCGGGCCGCGAAGCTGCTGGGCCGCGCCCGACGGGCCGG